>JBOFHN010000084.1:0-7411 GCA_051649665.1 Culicoidibacterales bacterium | reverse complement strand
GACTAAATTTTTTAAGAAAATCATCAAGCCTGAACAATTAGAAAAATCACATGCCTTTTTTGAGAAACATGGAGTTGTATCAATTGTTCTTGCCAGATTTATCCCGATTGTACGCACAATAGTACCATTCATTGCAGGTGTAAGTGATATGACATGGAAAAAATATACGATTTATAACTTTATTGGTGCTACATTATGGGTTTCACTCTTCGTTATTGTTGGCTATTTATTTGGAAATATTCCATTTGTGTCACACAATTTTTCACTTGTTGTAATCGCAATTGTTTTTATTTCACTTATTCCAATTATCATTGAAGTGATTCGCAATAAAAAAAATAAAAAAGAAAGTGTATAATTTATTATCTATGAAAAAAACAATTCGAATTGTATTAAGTTTACTTGTTTTGCTTATGGTCGCTTATGCGGGTGTATCATACTACATGATGAATGTTGTAACAGAACCGAATGTACATGCGGGTGCTAAAATTAAGTCAATTTTAAATTCAAAATACGGTGTGAATACGGAAGAAATTCCGTTGACAACGCTAGCACTTGATACACCCGATGGAATGAAAATTGAGACGAATGTATACAGAAATCCGAAGCCATCGGGGAAAGTGATTGTTTTATCACACGGAATCCGTCAAAATGGTCAAATGATGTTACAGTTTTTTAATTTTTATCAATCACTTGGATTTGATATTGTTACTTTTTCATATCGAAACCATGGTGAGAGTACAAAGTCAGCAACAACGTTTGGAAAATATGAAGTAGCAGATTTGGCTGCGGTGATGAAGTATGCACACTTACAATTTGGTGAAAATGTAACATATGGTATTCACGGTATTTCGATGGGATCAGCAATTATGATTCAATATGCTGCTCAAAATGTGAATAATAATATGTATCATTATTTGATTTCTGACTGTGCATTTTCTGATTTAGGTTCACTTCTAATGACGAGACTTAAGGAAGATTACACAGCAATTTCCTTCTTGCCACTTGTTCAGTCAGCAAGCAGTATATCATCATTGATAGGAAGAGGTTCATTTTTTGATATTCTTCCTAAAAATGATATTAAAAAAATTACAGTTCCAATGCTATTTTTACATAGTGAAAAGGATGATTATATCCCGATTTCACATACGAAAGAATTGTATGATTTGAAGTCCGGTCAAAAAGAATTTTCAATTATGAAAAATGGAGCACACGCTGAAAGCTATTTAACAAATAAAATTGAATATGAACAAGCACTAAAAAAGGTAATACAATAATCACAAATTAGAAAGAGAATATAGAGAATTAAATAAAAATGATATTATTTTTATTTAAAATATGATATAATATAGGAACGTAAAGCGAGAGACATCCGTTGGGTGCAGTGGGGTCTCCTTTTTTTATGTCCGAAAGATAGGAGTAACAAATATGAAATATACAGAAATGCCACTCTCAGCTGAGATGATGGAAACATTAAAGGTGATGCAATTTGATGAAGCAACACCAATTCAACAGCAGGCGATCCCAATCGCACTTAGCGGAAAAGATATTATTGGACAAGCACAGACAGGAACAGGGAAAACAGCAGCGTTTTCGATTCCATTGATAGAAATGCTAACGCCTGAAAAACATGTCCAAGCGCTCATTCTCGTACCGACGCGTGAACTTGCAATTCAAGTAGCAGATGCTATTTCGCAACTTTCACAACATAATAAACTTCGTGAGACAGTTGTCTTTGGAGGAACATCAATTGAGAAACAACTTCGTGAATTAAAACGAGGTGTTGATATTGTTGTTGCAACGCCAGGGCGTTGTCTTGATCTTTTAAAACGAAAAGCATTAAAGATGGATGGATTGAAATTCTTCGTTCTTGATGAAGTTGATGAAATGTTAAACATGGGATTTGTTGAAGATGTACAAGCAATCGAAAGCAAACTTCCAAAAGAACGTCAAACGTTATTTTTCTCAGCAACAATGACAAAACAAGTAGAGAAATTAGCGAAACAACTCGCTGATAACCCAGAACGTATTACAATCGAAAAGAAACCTGAAAGTCAAACATTAATTGAACAACGATATGTTATTACAAATGACAGCCGTAAAAAAACATTACTTGCTGACTTCTTACGTGTACAACGTCCAGAACGCGCAATTATCTTTGCTCGTACGAAAAATCGTGTAGATGAATTAACTGTTTATTTAATGGAACAAGGATTCTTCGCTGATCGTATTCATGGAGATCTTTCACAAGAGCAACGTACAATGGCGTTTAAAAAATTCCGTGCACATCAAACACGTATTCTTATTGCAACAGATGTTGCAGCACGTGGTCTTGATATTCAAGGAGTTACACACGTATATAACTTTGATATGCCAGAAGATTTAGACTATTATGTACACCGTATTGGTCGTACAGGTCGTGCAGGTCTTGAAGGGATGTCAGTTTCATTCATGGGGGGACGTCAATTTGATCGTATCCAACGTGATATTGAAAAGCGTACAAACGCTAAAATGACAAAATTAGAATACCCAACAGTTGAAGAAGTGTTGAAGGCTGTAGAAGAAGCATCAGCTGTAGAACTTTTAAATGCAGTACAATATATGGAAACAACACCATATATGAACCTTGCTAAAAAATTACAAGAAACACACACAGCAACTGAGCTGATTGCTGCTGCACTTGCGCAACTCGCTCCTAAATTTGATCGTGATGCCTTCATGGAAGAACGTGAAAATATTGCGAAACAACGTAATCGTCAACATCGTGATCGTGATGATCGTGGCGGACGTGGTGGTGGAGATCGCCGACGTGGAGATCGTGACCGTAATGGTGGTGGACGTGGTGGAGACCGTCGTCAATCAAGTGATAACCGTGGTGGAGGAGATCGTCGTCGCGGAGATCGTGATCGTTCTTCATCTCGTAGTCGTGATTTCAAACGTAGTGAAGGTGGAGCAAAACGCTCACCACGTGATAATGCACGTAAAAAATAATCATTTTATAAGCCTGAGAAGTAATACTTTTCAGGCTTATTTTATTGAAAAAAATGTTAATAGGAACATAAATACGCCACTATCAAAATGTTGATAGTGGCGTATTATTATTTTATATTTCAGATATGAGCTGAGTATTTACGTAATTTTTAAAACGGTTAAAATCATCTTGTGAAAGAACCCAATCATTAGAATTTTCTGCTTTTGAAAACGGAAGTACGAGTTGAGTGATGATAGGTAAACTTGTATCGTGTTTCTTTTTAAATTGGTCAATAATTTCTTGCTTTACAACTTTGATAGCATGCTCTTTTTGATCAGCAGGAAGTTGCTCGATTTCAAGTTGTTTTTTCTGAGCATAAGCGGTAATTTCTTTTGTTGGTATTTTCGTTTTAGAATTAAACACATATGTTACATATAATGTTTCAACGGATTCAGAAGTTGATTTATTACTATTTTCAATACTGAATGGTAATTCGATAAATACTTGATTTTTTAAATATGTAATATATTGAGTTGTAAAGTCGGAAAGAGAAGTACTTTCGTTAATGTCAGGGAGTGGATTCTTTTTAAAGGTATCGGTGATGAGTTGTGAGAGCGCATTTTCATCACTTCCTAAGTAAGAAGTTGAAAAATTATTGACAAATATATGATCATTTAAATAATTTGTTAAATTGATTTGTTCATTAGCTGGGAGTATCCATTTATTATTCACTTTTAAATATTGGAGTGAAATTTGTTTTTCAGGATCGCGCTGTGTACGAGATGCAGGCAATTTTTGAAAAAGATATGTTTTCATTTCTTCAAGTAAATTGAGTTGCTTTTCAGGAGATGACATCGTTTGATATTGCAAACTGTATTTTTCAAAAACTTCATCAGCTTCATTTGCATTTAAGTTGACACGAGATGCGAAGTAATAATCGACAATAAGGCGATCTGAAGTATCGTTTTGTAAATTTGGTGTATATGTATTACGAATATCGTATGAGATGAGTGTGTACGCATCGTGGAGTACTTGCGCTTTATAGAAATTATAATATGATTTTGGTGTTGGATTTTCTTTTGCGATACTTTCGTAGTATTGCTTTTGTTGAGATAGGTGATTGATTTCAGAATTGAAGAGTTCTTTTAATGATGCATTATCCTTTGGTGTTGCAAGTGTAAAGAGAGAAGAAAAGATAACGATAATAGATGATATTGCAGCAAAAATCATTTTCTTCTTCAGTGAAATAACGATTTTATTTTCTGATTTTTTAATAATTCGTTTGATGTTATCTTTGTGTCGATATAGTAAAAGTAACCAGATGAACCCAATAAAAAGTTTTGTCATTAAAGTTTCTGATTGATTGGTCATAGTAATGAGAAATACAGTAGTTGCGGCAAGCATGCTGCTGAGTGAAATCATATCGTAGAGAATGAAAGAAATGGTAAAGACAAGCAGACCAATGGTTGTTGGCCAAGGAAAGAAAAGTGCGAAAAAACCAAATGAAGTGGCAACAGCTTTCCCACCTTTAAAATGTGCAAAAATAGGGAAACAATGTCCTAAAACAGTCGCAAATGCAATTATCGCAATATTAACAGGTAAATGAAAATAAAGTGTAATACCAGCTGGGATAAGTGCTTTTATAATATCGAAAATAAAGACGAAGAGTGCTGCTTTTTTTCCGAGGACGCGCATTGAATTTGTTGTCCCGGTTGCACCGCTTCCTTCTACGTGTAAATTTTTCTGATAAAATACTTTTCCAATAATAAGCCCTGTTGGAATAGAACCGATTAAATATGCAAATGTTAAAATTAAAACTGAATAGAAAATTGTCATAACTACCTCCAATACTCTTTATTATACCGTATTTTAGTTAAAAAGTATAAATAATTAGTAATAGAAGTTTTAAAATAGAAAAATAAATTGAGGTGAAAATATTGGGAGTATATAAAGATATCGAGTGTTTACCAGAATTATTGCAACAAATTACAGATTTTCCTAAAGGCTTATATTGTTATGGTGATGAAGCGCTTTTGAATACGCAATGTATTTCAATTGTTGGTTCACGAAATCCGACAAAACAAACATTACAACATTTGACTAAAATTGTTCCGAAAGTGGTAAAAGAAGGATATACAATTGTCAGTGGCTGTGCAAGTGGTGTTGATTATTATGTCCATCAACTTGCACATCAACTTGGTGGACGATGTATTGGCGTCCTCGGTTATGGTGTGAATTATCGCTATCCGAAAACGTCGGCCAACTTGATTGAAACATTTTGTCAAAAGCAATTGATTGTGAGTGAATACAGTGCCAGTACACCAATTCGGAAGTTTCAATTCATCGCTCGCAATCGCTTGATTGCAGCACTTTCAGAAACGACGATCATTGTGCAGGCGAAGGAGAAAAGTGGATCACTTATTACAGCACAGATGGCACTTGAGTATAATCGCGATGTTTTAATCGTACCAGGTGAACCGTTTTGTGAATTATACAAGGGTGGACATTTTTTAATAAGTGAGGGGGCACAAATTTTATACAGCCTTGACCAACTTGAAAAAAAGAGTGGACTTTTTTAAGAAAAGTTGTCATAATATAGGGGTATAAAATGAAATGGAGTGATAATGTGAAAACATATATTTTTGGTCATCAAAGTCCAGATACAGATACAATCTGCTCGGCGCTTGCATTAGCATATATTGAAAATCAAACAGGAAATGAAGCAGTAGCAATGAGACTTGGAGAACTAAATAAGGAAACGATGTACGCTCTTGAATATTTTGGTGTTGAAGCACCAGCTTATCTTGAGGCAGTATCGGCTGAACAGCCGGTGATTTTAGTTGATCACAATGAATATCCACAATCAGTTTCAGGTATTGAACAAGCAACTATTATGGGGATTTATGATCATCATAAAGTAGGGGGATTTCAAACGAAAGATCCACTCTACGTTCGAATAGAACCAGTTGGTTGTACAGCGACAATTTTATATAAATTAGCGCAAGAACGTGGTATTGAATTACCAAAAGCGATTGCAGGTCTTATGCTTTCGGCAATTATTTCAGATAGTTTGCTTTTTAAATCGCCAACATGTACAAAAGAAGATGTTGAAGTAGCGAAGAAACTTGAGCAAATTGCAGGCGTAAATGCTGAAATGTATGGGATGGAAATGTTAAAATGTGGTGCTGATTTAAGTGATAAAACAGCAAGAGAGTTACTTTACATTGATTCTAAACCATTTACAATGGGTAAATATCAAGTTCAAGTAGCACAAGTGAATACAGTTGATTTACAGACGATTCAAGCGCGAAAAGCTGAAATTATAACTGCACTTGAAAAAGAAGTTACTGAAGAAAAGAAAGATCTTTTCTTATTTGTGGCAACTGATATTTTAAATAGTAATTCACTTGCTTATGTGGCAGGAACTGCGGACTTTATTGTTGAAAAAGCATTTGATGTTGTATTAGAAGAACAAGAAGCACTTCTTCCAGGTGTTGTTTCTCGTAAGAAACAAGTTGTACCTGTTATGACGAAAGTTGCGGAAATGTAAAAGTGTACCTTTTTGGTACACTTTTTTAATATTTTAGGATGTGAAAAGTTCATTCAATAGTAAGAGAATAACTTTGATTTTTCTAGGTGAAAATGGTATAATAAGAGAAAAACAAAACCTTAAGAGGATGAATTATAATGAGTATATTTTCACGTAGAAAAATAGAGATAGATCCAGATGATCATGAATTAGTAAAAAACATGTCTGCGCAGAGTAGTGAGACAAAACTTTTTCAGACAGAAACGATTAATATTACAAAAATCACACAAGATATTAGAAATCAAGAAATTAAAAGCACACGTAAAAATAAAAAGAAAGAATATCGACCAAGTAGCATGAGTGAAAGTTTCATGCCAACTTCACTCAAACAAAAAGAATCTTTGAAAAAATCACCCAAACAGTTAATTCCAACGGAATATATTGAGATTGATGATGAAGAAATTATTGAAGATATTCGTCCACTCGATGCTAAAATTCAATTTGCAACTGAAATTGAACATCCTGTTGTTTATCAAAGAAAAGATAGTGGGATAACATCAGAACTTGATCAGGTAGAGTTGACTGATTATATGCAAAAAACACAACGTGTAAATCGATTGATGGTGTCACTGATTGTGACGTTGATTGTCGTTGTTGTTGTCATTGCAATTATAATAGTTATTTTAAATCTGAGAAAATCAGGACAATCATCACCACTAGGAGGCGTGTAAATGATACAAATTGCAATTGATGGAACGAGTGCGAGCGGCAAAGGGACACTTGCTAAACGACTTGCTGATTATTATCAAATTGAGCATATTGACACTGGAGCGATGTATCGAGCAGTTGCGTTGTATGTTATTGAACATAATATTGCACATGAAAATGTAGAGGCAATGGTTACCTACGCGAAT
>JBOFHN010000083.1:0-8177 GCA_051649665.1 Culicoidibacterales bacterium | reverse complement strand
AAAACAAATAATTATAACCATTCATACATCCTCTATTTAGATAGGATTTTTAATATGCTATATTTAAAAATGATTAAGGTACGAAAGTATAAAAACTACAATAATTGAAAGAATTTGAAAATGAAATATTCTTAAATTTGCTAACTATTCACTCGCTTATACTCAAACTATATTTTGATAGTAAAAAACCCTTACAGCTGTAAGGGTTCGTTACTTTATTCTCAATTATACTAAATTCTTTTACTCCGCATAACCTTCTGGCATACATCTTTGTTCACCATTAACACTGAGTTTTTTAATAATTGCTTCTCGATTAGGGTATTAATTCTACAACATTTTTGTCTTATGTAACAAGAGTCCCATTACTCCTGCTGCAAAGACTCCACATAACCTTGCAATCCAAACATTAATCACCATAGGCTCTGTGACTTTAAGAATAAATGTCCCTACCACTGCACATATAATCAAAGCAATAACTTTTTTCACCATACTTTCACCTCCTGTTATTTCTATTTTTATAATAACTGATAACATAGCATTTCACCAAAAAATAACTCAATTTAGTCATCATAATACACTTCTTTGGAAAATTGATTTTGTATTATAGTTTTTCCACATACAAACTTTTCTCTTTTATTTTAAAACATGATAATCGTTGTAACTCACTATTTGCACAAATAACGCTAGTTTATTTGTGTTCTAGTATTCACTACCGTGATTCAACATATGTAAAAAAAGGACCTCTGTATAGAACTATACAGAGGTTTTCTTATGAAAATTATAACAAAAGAAATAATCAAGTAATCACCGGTCATTTAAAATCTCATTCTGCTCGTACAAGTTTATTAGTCATTTTTTGTAGCGGTGGTACGATAAAATATGCAACAGGTGTCGCAATTAGCATTGCGCGCAACCATAGAAATGGAAAAGCCTGAAGTGCATTTATCCATCCAGTTGTATTTGTTAAAACTGCAATGAGTAAGTTAATCGTTGTAATAGCAAATCCCATTGTTGTTCCCATTAAAATAGTAAATATAATTTTATAATATTTTTTTGGTATCATTGATATTTCTCCTTTATATATTAATGCGTATTTTAAAAAAAACATTTCAATTATCACATTATCATAATAACTCTGATTTCGTCAAAGACTTTGATTTTAAATTTTAAAAGCAAACACGTATATATAAACTTCTTATAAACATATCCTATTACTTTCTTGGCAAGCACTTATCTAATGTAATAGTAGTATATAAACAACGATTGTGATAATAATTAAGTATATAACATCAATCTTATCCTCATTACACTCGCAAAAATCACGTTAATAATGATTATTCACTTAAAAAAGAAGAAATACTGCCATTCCTTCTTTTTGCTACATATTCTTTATAAATAAAGTTTAATTTCTATTGGGTAGCGCCAGTCGGAGTCGAACCGACCGCTATTTTGAGTCACGCGCGTCTACCAATTCCACCATGGAGCCGTGTGTAGTACAGTTATAGATTTTACTATCGCTTGTCTATATTCAACCATACAAATGTAAAGAATGGTCTAGAAAACACAAACATGTACTCCCCATTTCTGTAAAAATAATGTATAAAAAAATTGCACCGGAAGGTGCAATTCATCTTATCACTCAACGCCTTTCAAAACTTCAACCATATCAAGTTTTTGAATTCTACGACTGACGAGTAATGTTGTTGTCATTGAGAACGTCCAAACAATAAGTGTTGCGATAATGATTGTCATACTATTAACATATGACGTATACTCAAGACGAATTGTTGAAAATGTTCGTACATATTGATCTAAAAACCATATTCCCATTGGTATTCCGATAATCCAACCAATAAAAGTTGTTACAATATTTTCAGTCATTGTAATATTCCGAATCTCTTTTTTATGAAAACCAAGTACACGCAGTGTTGCATAATCACGTGTTCGTTCAACAAAGTTGAGTGATCCTAAATTATATAATACAACAATAACAAGTAAAATGGCAAAAGCAATAATCATCATAAAAACACTCATTAAACTCATTACAAATTGATTAGCATTTGCTTTTTGTTCCTCAATACTAATAACAGATGTTATATTTGGATCATCTTTTATATCCTGCATGGAAATCGTATTTCCGGTAAGGAGTGTTTGTGGTTGGAATTCCCCACCAGCGTTTTCCCATGTCTTTTGCATAATATATGCACCTTGATTTGTTTCACTTGTAATAATTCCATCAATTGGTAAAGTATATTCCTTTCCATCAAGTGATGATGTTAAGGAAAGCATATCTCCTCGATGTAACTTTGCAAGATCAGCAAATCCTTTTGTCACATACAAACCACCTTCTTTTACACCTGTTCCCTCAAGTGTTTTCATATGAACGTAATCACCTTCACCTAGCACAATCAAAAGACGATTGTATCCATCATCTGGGGTGAATCTTGCTTGTGTAATTTGAACCCATTGTCCTGTGTAATTATCTTTCATTTTCTTGTAATTATGTGTTTCAAGTCTATATTCATAGGAGAAATCATTTGTGTATGCTTTATCAACAAGGTGCATAATTGATTGAGGCATTCCAACTCCTGCAACAAGTAACATCATTCCACCAGAAACGCCAATCACACCCATTAACACGCGAACTTTATTCAGTGTAGCATCACGAAATGCCCATCGATATTCTACTTTTAAACTTTTCCAAAAGCGTCTGAATCGCTCAGCAAAAATTGTTTTCCCTTTTTTCTCCCCTTCACCTCTCAAAAAAAGTGCTGGAAGTCCTGAAATTGCACTCCGTGATGCAAGTACAGCTGATAAAACACAAATAGAAATAACAAGTATAATTACAGCTAACGAACTAAATGAATATGCAATTGTCCATGTCGGAATCGAAAACATTGACTTTTGGGTTTCTAGTACAAAGAACGACATTAAAGGAGCGATCAAAGTTCCCGCGAAGCTACCTAATCCACCAATGAGTAAGCCAAAACTCGCATAATGCCAACCTATCTCACGATTTGAGAAACCAAGTGCTTTAAGCACTGCTATATCTTTGGTTTGTTTATCAATCAAACGTCGAATCGTTGTGTACATTGCAAGAATTGCTAGTAGTATAAAAATGAATGAGAAAAGAAATGAGAGATTTCGAATTTGTCCAACACGATCAAGTGGCTCAGAAACTTCAACAAGTGTGTGTTGATCATAATATGCAATTTGTTTACCTCCAAGTATCCCCTCGGCTTCTTTTCTAATATCGCTTGGTGTCCCATAAATTTCTAATATATTATGTCCACCCGTATAACCAAAATGATCTTTCACTGTCTTTTCAGACACAAGTCCATATCCATAGTTCGCATAGTTTGGGGCAATAAATTCAAGTGTCCCTGTATAGTACATTTTATCTACTGCTTGAATAAGTCCTTTTACTGTGAGTTTCGTCGTATGATTACTTAGTTTCATCTCAATTGATTGACCTACAGAAATATTATTCGCGGTCGCATACTCTTGATTCAGCCACACACTCTTCTCCATATCAAGTGATATACTTTCACCTGATACAAGGTGTGGTACTTGATGTGTTCCATCAAATGTATCAAGTGAGATATACTTTTCTACATCATCCCTGCTTTCAGTTGCTTTAATTCGTGTTTTTTCTACAACAGTATCAACACCTTTTATTTGTTTAAATGAATTCACATCATTTGCATCAAAATTTGTACCGTATACCCATGATTCTGGAAGTTTTGAATCTTTAATATACGTATTAACACTTATTTCAAGCCCGTGCCATGCACCTTGTAAGCCAACAAAAATTGCAACACTGAGCATTGCCATTAAAAATACTGAAAAAAACTGTGTCCAATTATTTTTCACATCACGGCGAAGTTTTAAATGAAGATATTTCATATACTTATATAACCTCCATTACTGCAACCGGATGTTCGTTATATTCAATAGCCGCAATTTCACCATCATGTAAGCGAATTACTTTATCAGCTGTTTGTGCAAATTCAGCATTATGCGTTACCATTACAACTGCTGTATTAAATTTTTTCGCACTTTCACGTAGCAGGTCAAGTATTTTCATTCCTGTTTTAGAATCAAGTGCACCCGTTGGCTCATCACATAATAATAATTCAGGTTCCTTAGCAAGCGCACGTGCAATCGAAACACGTTGCATTTCTCCACCTGACATTTGATTCGGGAAATTATTCATTCGCTCTTTCAGACCAACTTTTTCTAAAAAGTCTTCTGCCCGTAAGCCATTTCCACTTAACTGTGCTGCTATTGCTACATTTTCAAGTGCTGTAAGACTTGGAATCAAGTTGTAAAATTGAAATACAAATCCAACCTTATCACGTCTATAGTTTGAAAGTTGATGATCTGTTAACTGCGTAACGTCTGTATTATCAAACATGAATGTCCCATCCGTTGCTCTATCCATTCCTCCTAGAATATTTAAGAGCGTACTTTTACCAGAACCTGATGGTCCTAAAATGATTGTGAATTCTCCTTTTTCAATTGTAAAATCAACTGCTGACAATGCCCGTACCGTTTGTTCACCAATCGTATATACTTTATTAATATTTGTAAATTGCAACATCGTAATCTCCTTAAAATTTTGACATTATTTTAATTTTTTCTTTTATGTTTGGTTCTTTGTATTGTTTAATTATTTTTTTTGAAACAGACTCTCTATTTTCAAGTATTTTAATTTCTGCCTTCAATACCGCTTCTTCTACCGTCATTACTTGTGGTAAATCATATAATTCAATTATCTTTTTTATACGTGCAACTTGTGTTCCAAATACAATATCTGGTTTTAATCCCATTTTGTCAAAGACAGTTTGTAGTTCTTTATCCGACAGAATTCTATATTTTTCTGATACTGGTCTGTGTCCATCATCATCCATGTTAAACTCTACAGGTAAATGTACAATATTCGTATACCACTGTTTTGCATGCATTTTTGTTACTTGTCCATAAGCTGATAGATATGTTTTAAAAAATGTCTTAGTAAAAGTACCTAGTATTGCTTTAGCTATTCTGTGAACAACTTTAGAGCCTGGATTTATTCCCACTTTCATTCTAACTATTCCATACACCCATTCATTTAATACCGATCCATCTGAAATGAATGATCCTGTTTGGTGATATAATAATGCTTCTTCTCGTATTCTTTCTTCCAATCGTTTCAGACCTAAAGCCATAAGTTCTTCAGAATTCATATCTTGAAATCGCCTGCCTGGATATAAGTCAGTTAATATTTCTCGTGCTGAAAGTGCGTTAATAAGTGGTATCCCTGTTGCAATTGATAGTGCGGTTGCTGTAGTCGTTTTTCCTGTGGAATATGTTCCCGATATCACCAATCTAATTTCTTTGTTATGCACTCATAACACTTCCTTCCTTACTTTTCGGTAACTTATGTGCAATATTCCCCTCAAAAACAACATTATCATCTATTGATGATCCTGACATGCTAAACATTCTCCAATTTTCATTCTTAAGGCTTAGTATCTTTTCTCATAATCTCCCAATATTTCGTCTATGTGCATTCAAATGACTCCTTTCCTTTTCGTATAACTCTTGCATATACTAGTATACCCACTGCATATAAAAAAAGCATCCGTAAATACCGAATGCTTTTTTGCGTCTTTCCTCATCTATACTAAATTAAGTTTTATTGCTTCTCTTACTGCTCCAACACGACTATTCACACCAAGTTTACAGCATATGTTTGATACATGTGTTTCAACAGTTCTCCTACTGATATGTAATTCTCGTGCAATATTTTCATTTGTATACTCATCTACAAGTAGTTTTAACACACTTTGTTCAATTTCTGAAACAAGCGGATTTGTCTGTGCTTCAACTAAATAATCTGGAATAATATGATTCCCTTTCCCAACATTTATAATGCAACCAATAAGTTCTTCATATGATATTTCTTTTCTTAAAAAAGCTTTCACACCAATATCAAGTGCTCTTTTATGTAATACTTCTTCATAAAATCCAGATAAAATGATTATTTTAATATCCTTCTTTTGAATACGTCTTATTTCATCAATAAGTTCAAATCCATTACACTCTTTAAGCATAAAATCCATTATAACAATATCCACTTCTCGCGATTTAATACAAAATAAGAGGTGTTCTACTTCTGTATAGGCACCAATAATATTTAATTGTGATACTGTTTCCAGTTTGTTTTTAAGCCCTTCTAAAACTAAATCATGATCATCTATCAATACTATCTTCATTTTTATTTTCTCCTTTTTCCACTAGTGGAATTTTCATTTCTACGGTTGTTTTTTCATTGAAATTAATATGTAATTCACCACTTAAAGCAATTAATTTTTCCTTTATGACATCAAGTCCAAAATGCTTTTTCCCCGATTTATTTGCTTCTAGAAATATACCATTATCAACAATTTCAAACAAACAAAATTTTTCCTTCTCCGTAATGAAGATTTCAATTTCGGTAGCATTTCCGTGTAAGATACTGTTGTTCATAAATTCGCGTAATGATCGTAATATAAAATTATTTTTTTGAACTCCAAAATCAAACTCTTGGACATCAATAGTACAAGAAATAATTACAGGATGTTTTTTTTGAAGTTGTTGAATAATTGCCAGTATCGTTTGTTTTAATCCAACTTCTTGAATCATTAATGGATATATGTCAGAACAAAGTTCTCGAAGGTAAAATACTGTTTCATCAAGTGCTTCTAATATCTCATCTTTTGATGTAATTTCATTATTGTCTATTCTCTTAATTGTATAGATGATATCTTGAATAACTGTATCATGAATGTATGTAGAAATATTTTCTCGCTCACTCTCTACTGCTGAAAACAGTGCAATTGAATTAACATGTGTTGTTTGTCTATTTACCAGTGTAAGCATTTCTTCAATAAATGGAAGCATGATATAAATAAGTAGTCCTATGTATCCTATAACAAGCATTGCTGGTATATATTGATTGAGTAGTAACCCATCGCTTACAATCACAAGCAACATACATGTGATTAAAATATATATTTTACGATTTGTCAGTTGATATCGATATGAAATCAACTTTGATACAATTAACGTATGAAATATTGCAATAACTGGAAAGATGATAAACGGAACAACAATTAAAAAAGGCGCTTCCCATTTCACCGGAAAGATGTAAAGAAGCATCAATGGAGCAAACCCAACAAGATTTACCAGTGCCAAATCAATACGGGAACCAGATCTGTTGTCTCTTCCTTGCTTTATAGTCAATCGTTCTGCAAAAATAAACACTACTACAAAGCCAATCACATAGAACACACCTTGAGCTAAATACTCCGATATAACATACGGCATTACGATAAATTCACTAAGTATACAAAGTCCTATATTCAATATAGCAATTCCTAATAATATTAATGATGATTTTTTCTCCCCACAATACAATCGTTTCTTTTTGTTGTGGCTTAAAAACTTTAGAAGATAATATGGACATAATGATAGTGCTGTAAGAACAATTAACCTTCCTAAAAAGTTTCCCATGCTTGATGGTATAATTGCAATAAGTAAAAATAGCATTAATATTATAAAATTATAAAAATCTCTACCCAATTTCCCACCATTTTGACCTTGTATAAAGTGAAGAAGGAATATAAAACCAAGTATTCCAAATACAGCTGGTAAAATATATTTTGTTATCAACCCCCGACTTGTAGGGAAATCTACATTTATCTCTTTCCCATTTTGAACAATTGTTATTTCACTCGCATTTTCAACAATAAGCCATTGATTAAGCAACTTGTTATCTGCTACATTTTTCTGATCTATTTTGACAATAAAATCACCTGTTTTTAATCGAGTTTTTTCTCCACTACTCTCCGATTGTATTCTCTTTATTTTCCAATCACTTTGAACCTTTTCTGCTCGCAATCCTATATAATTAGTATTTTGCAACACAATGAAAAAATAACACCCTGCAAATAAGTAAACGATAAACAATATGATTGTCAACCGTATTAAGTGTGTTCTTGTCTGTTTCACATCCACTGTATAATCACCCCTATTCTCAATATATTATACATCATTTTGTATATTAGTAAAATGCATCAATCTTTTTTTCAGCACTGATATGATAAATGTATTCTTTGCCTCTGTATATTTGTCTCTAGCGCTTGAGTACT
>JBOFHN010000082.1:0-10885 GCA_051649665.1 Culicoidibacterales bacterium | reverse complement strand
AGAAACTATATACAGGTTACCTCTAGAAATTATTTATAAAACGGTATCTAGTGGGTTAATATATAGAGATCATGTTGTTCTACATATTAATCCTGAAAATATTAATGAAACAGTAACAATAATGCAAAAAACTAGTATTGTATTTTTCTTTTTCTTGAATAATTTTTTTGATCCATGTTTATCTAAAAATTTTCCATCCAGTGGTAAAATAACAGAATATTTTAAAAACAAAGAAAATAATTAATAGTAGAAGATATTGACTTTAAAATGTGTAATTAGGAGAAGTGTTATGACAAGGAGTAATTTCGTTAAATATGAAATAATAGTAGTGAATGAGGTGTTTCTCTTAAAAAAGTTCTATAATATGTATTTCAGACAGCGATGGTAAGATATTTCTAAAATAGATTATCTTTTTGAAAAGGAACTCTCACAGGTTCCTTTTTTTCGTAAAAAATGTTATAATAAACCGATAATAAAACCAGAAGGAGCAGAAGCTTTAATGATAGATCAAAAGAAAATTAGAAATTTTTCAATTATTGCGCATATTGATCACGGGAAATCAACTCTCGCTGATCGTATTTTACAATTGACGGGTACGGTTGCAGACCGTGATATGAAGGCGCAATTGCTTGACTCAATGGATCTTGAGCGTGAGCGCGGGATTACGATTAAATTGAACGCGGTGCAGTTGAAATATAAGGCACGTGATGGAGAGGAATATTTATTCCACCTTATTGATACTCCAGGTCATGTTGACTTTACGTATGAGGTTTCGCGCTCTTTAGAGGCTTGTGAGGGTGCGATTTTAGTGGTTGATGCTGCTCAAGGTGTTGAGGCACAAACGCTTGCGAATGTGTATCTTGCAATTGATAGTGAACTTGAGATTATTCCTGTAATTAATAAAATTGATTTACCAGCAGCGGATCCTGAACGTGTTCGTAAGGAGATTGAAGATGTTGTTGGGATTCCAGCGGATGATGCTGTACTTGCTTCAGCAAAAGCGGGTATTGGAATTGAAGATATTCTTGAACAAATTGTTGAACTTGTGCCACCACCGAGTGGTGATCGAACAAAACCGTTGAAGGCACTTATTTTTGATTCGCATTTTGATGCATACCGTGGTGCGATTGTATCTGTTCGTATTGTTGATGGTGAAGTGAAAAAGGGTGACAAGATTCGAATGATGCAGACTGGTGCTGAGTTTGAGGTGGTTGAACTTGGAATTAATACACCAGTTGAAGTGAAGAAAGATCGTCTTGTTGCTGGAGAAGTTGGTTGGATTGCAGCTTCAATTAAAAATATTAAAGATATTCACGTTGGAGATACGGTTACGCATACGCAACGTCCAGCCGAAGTAGCACTTGATGGGTACCGTAAGATGAATCCGATGGTATTCTGTGGTTTATATCCAATTGATACAAATCGTTATAATGATCTTCGTGATGCACTTGATAAATTATCGCTTTCTGATTCATCGCTTCAATATGAACCAGAAACATCACAAGCACTAGGGTTTGGTTTCCGCTGTGGATTCCTTGGACTTCTTCATATGGAGATTATTCAAGAACGTTTAGAGCGCGAATTTAATCTTGAGCTTATAGCAACAGCACCGAGTGTTATTTAC
Source organism: Culicoidibacterales bacterium (assembly GCA_051649665.1). Lineage (GTDB taxonomy): Bacteria > Bacillota_I > Bacilli_A > Culicoidibacterales > JBOFHN01 > JBOFHN01. The sequence continues at coordinate 9,261 of JBOFHN010000082.1, read as the reverse complement.
AACACATATTTAACTGATGGTTCATTATTCGTTGTTGATAATCCAGCAGCAATGCCAGAACCACAACGAATTGAGCGAATTGAAGAACCCTATGTAAAAGCGACAATCATGGCACCATCTGAGTATGTTGGTCCGATTATGGAACTTTGCCAGAAAAAACGTGGAGTGTATCTTTCAATGGATTATATTGATCAGACACGTGTACAAATTATTTATGATTTGCCACTTGCTGAAATTGTCTATGATTTCTTTGATCAATTAAAATCGGGGACAAAAGGGTATGCATCATTTGATTATGAATTAATTGGTTATCGTCCGTCAAAACTTGTGAAGATGGATATTTTAATCAATGGTGAAAAAGTTGATGCATTATCAATTATCGTTCATAAAGATTTTGCATATGATCGTGGAAAAGTAATCACTGAAAAATTAAAAGAAGAAATTGATCGTCATCAATTTGAAATTCCGATTCAAGCGGCAATCGGTGGAAAAATCATCGCTCGTTCTTCAATTAAAGCACTTCGTAAGAATGTACTTGCGAAATGTTATGGTGGAGATGTTTCACGTAAACGTAAACTTCTTGAGAAACAAAAAGAAGGTAAGAAACGTATGAAATCAGTTGGAAATGTTGAAATTCCACAAGAAGCGTTCATGGCTGTATTGAGCATGGATGAATAAAAGCCAAAGAGTTCTGTATTAACAGAGCTCTTTTCTTTATTTATAACGCTTAAATGTGATTTAAAATATTGAAAATTGTTTCTATTCTATTCATTTTTTGTGCTATAATAAGACTAAATAATGGTTAAGGAGATATGTATGGAATTTGCTCAACAATACTTAGATTTTTTATTTGAATTTCATATGACAAGAGACTATTTTGAATGTCATGAAATTATGGAAACATACTGGAAAAATCATCCGTCATACCCAGATAAAAAAAGAGCCGAGGTTGCACTTTTACAATTATCTGTTGCGTTATATCATTGGCGTAGAGGGAATTACAGCGGTGCATTACACGAGATAAAGCGCGTACATGAAAACTTAGAGTATACACTCAAAGATATTGTCGAAGTTTATAATATATCTGGTCTTGAATTCGCTGAGGATGTATCAGATCTTGTTTATTTAATCGATACGCGACAAGAGTATTATGATTATAACTTACCGCTTGATGCCCATGCTTTAAAAGCATATTGTGAGGAGTTTGAATTGACAACAAGTTGGCAGGCTCCATCACCGCTTGATGATCCTTCAATTATTGATCATCATTTACCAGAGTATCGTCATAACCAACAAGAACAAGGTGTGAAATTATATCGATTTGTCGGTACGGATAATGAAATGTTTGAGGATGTTTTATCTGTTCGCAAGTTTGTGTTTGCTGATGAGCAAGGGTATGCAGAAGATCTTGATCCTGATGAAATAGATCAGTTTGCAACACAATTTATTTTGTATGAAAATAACATGCCAAGAGCAATTGCTCGACTCTTTCAAAATGAAATTGGAAAATATCAAGTTGGTCGAGTAGCAACTTTGAAAGAAGACCGTCAAAAAGGATATGCCAACAAAGTGATGGAAGCGATTATCGCTCATTGTAAATTGCAGCGTGCAAGCAGTTATATTGAATTGCACTCACAGTGTCATGCTATGCCGTTTTATGAAAAATTAAACTTTGTCGCTGTTGGAGATGTTTATCTTGAAGACGGACAACCACATCAAACAATGGAATTAGAAATTTAGGAGGTATGTATGAAAATACGTGGATTTGAGATTGCAAAGGGATATGAAGATAATCAATATGTGGTACTTCCACATCGTAAGACAAAAGGATCAGCAGGGTATGATTTAACAATTGTTGAACCAATTACACTTGAGCCAGGAAAACGTGGACTTGCGAAAACGGGATTAAAAGCGTATATGAAAGATGATGAAGTACTCGAAGTGTACATTCGTTCATCAATTGGAATGAAGCAAGGTGTTTGGCTCCCAAATAGTGTTGGGATTATTGATGCTGATTACTACGGAAATAGTGATAATGATGGTCACATTATGATTGCGCTTTACAATAGTACTGATCAAGTGATTACATTTCAACCGGGTGAGCGTTTAGCACAAGCTATTTTTAAACAGTATTTAACAATTGATGGTGAAGATGATCAATACTTTGAGACGCGAACAGGTGGTTTTGGAAGCACAGGAGTATAAAATGAACAACATACGATCAGTACTTGAAAAACTTCCATGGCGAATTATTAAAACAACACTTTCTGTCATTGTTGCGATTGCAATTTTACCGAGTGTTTCGTATGTTTTATTTGGTGTGTTATTTCCAATATATCCATTTGTATTTATGTCACACAAGGAAGTGACATATATTGGAAGTACATCAACTGCATTGTATTTTACGGCGATGGCAGCAACAAAAGGTGTTGGTAATACACTTTCATCAACATGGAAAGCTATATCATCACAAATAATTTCAAATTTTTTTGGTGCTGTTATGGGAGTTGTTATATCATCAACGCTCGCAGAAATACTTGGACCAACGCATCCCTTAACAATTGGAAGTGGAATTTTCATTTTATACTTAATTTTAAAACGTCTTCAATTAAATGATGCATTCACCCTCGGGGGAATTACATTTATTACGATTGTTGTTTTATCAACAGCAGACTATCCACCGCTTGTTCGTGGAGTTGATCGCTTTTATTCAATGGCAGTTGGACTTATCGTCTCAGGCGTTATTAATATTATCTTTTTAAGCCCTAAAAAATCAGCGAAACACTTGTTTGAACAATTATTATCACTTAGCGATTATTTCAATTTGAAAACATCATTAAATGAAGATGAATACAGTGATATTCAACGTGTTATCAATAGTATAAAAAAAGATACAGAAATTTTAATAAAAGATGAAAAGATAGAAAAGAAAATTTTCTTTTGGCGAAAAGAAGATGAATTTGAACGTCAAATACTCGCTGACTATGTCACACAAAGTCAATTGTTATTATCAATGGATAAACTTTTACAAGGTGGAAATACCTATTTAAGAGATATTGAGATGATGCAACGAGAATTGAAAATAAACCATTATGAAATGATGAAAACAAGAAGTAATATATATCATACAGAACTTATAAGCAATATGAGAGAGTGGCTGTTTGAACACTATAAACAAATTGATAAATTTAATATTGTTCAATTTTTAGATGATTTAAATCAATATGAACAATTGTTAATAAAGGAGTAATCTATGAAATCACTTGCACTTTTAGCCGGTAAGACGCTTTCGCGTGTTGGAAAGATGACAGGACGTGGAACAAGTCTTCCTGGTGTGTATGCTCGAAAGATTGATAAAAATATTTTTTCTAAAATTGAAATGCCAGAAAATATTATCGTTGTTACAGGTACTAATGGAAAAACTTCAACAGCAAATATGATTGCAAAAATGTTTAGTGATTGTGGTTATAAAGTTGTAAACAATACAAAAGGAGCCAATTTACTTGGTGGTCTGTTAACGACAATTCTTGAACACACATCACTTGATTTTAAATTAAAAGCAGATGTACTTATTTTAGAAGTAGATGAAGCAACATATCCATCATTTACCAAATATATTACACCAACGCATCTTGTAGTGACGAATTTTTTCCGTGATCAACTTGATCGATATGGAGAAATGGAAGTTCTTGTTGATATGGTGAATCGAGGTATTTCGGAGAAGACAAAACTGATTTTAAATGCTGATGATCCACTCACAGCGCTCCTCGGTTTTAAAAATAAAACTAATTTACAGTATTATTATGGATTAAATCGTACAAAATACAGTGTTGAAACAACCAATCAAGTTAGAGAGGCAAAGTTTTGTCCGAATTGTGGAACGAAGCTTGCGTATGATTATTATCATTATAGTCAATTAGGATATTATCGTTGTTTATGTGAATTTTCACATCCAGAAACGACATACCTTGCACGCGAAGTCAATTTAGAAGAGAAAACATTTGTTGTAGGAACGAATAAATATAAATTGAATTATGATAATCTTTATTTTATTTATAATGCACTCGCAGCAATTTCACTCGCTGATTTATTTGAACTTCCGTATATTCCTGTACAAAATTCATTGTATAGTTTCCGTGTAGATGATGGACGAATGGAGTCATTTATTGTTAACGGTTATGAAACATATTTAAATTTAGTTAAAAATCCAACCGGCTTAAATCAAACGCTTGAACATGTTATTCGTTCACAAGGGGAACAACCGTATGTCTTATTTATGACATTGAATAATTTAGCAGCCGATGGAACAGATACATCGTGGATTTGGGATGTTGATTTTGAGCAATTAAGTCAGACAAATATTGAGGCTTTTTATTGTTCTGGAATCCGTGCATATGATTTAGCAACTCGTTTAAAATATGCAGGAATACCAACTGATAAAATCCGCGTAAATCAATATATTGAAGAAAATCTTATAGCATTAACAGATGAGACAAAATCAAAACCGTACATTCTTTCAACATATACTGCGCTTCAGGAAACGCGCAAAATTTTAAAATCAGATTCAAGAATTCGAGGTGGGAAATAGTATGGATACATTAAAAGTAGCGTGGCTTTATCCAGATTTGCTTGAACTTTATGGTGATCGTGGAAATATTTTAGCTTTACAATATCGAGCACGAGAACTTGGTGTTAAAGTTGAAGTAGACCATTTTTCAGTAGGGGAAAACTTTTCACCAAAAGAATATGACCTCGTATTTCTCGGTGGTGGTGCTGACCGCGATCAATCTATCTTTTATGATGATTTAGTGAGTCGCCGTTCTCAAATTATTGAAGCAATTGAAGATGATGTAGCCTTTTTACTCATTTGTGGAGGATATCAATTATTTGGGAAATATTACATTGATGCTCATGGTGAAAAGTTAGATGGACTAGGGATATTTCAGTTTTACTCAAAAGCAGGTGAAAAAAGAAACATTGGCTATCTCACGGTTGAATGTAATATTGATGGAAATGAAATTTATTTATCAGGATTTGAAAATCATGGTGGTCAAACGTATGATGTTTCATCGCCACTTGGAACAGTGCTCAGTGGTGCAGGAAATAACACAGATGAAGATGGGGAAGGTTTCTTATACAAAAAAGTAATCGGAACATATCTTCATGGTCCACTTTTAAGCCGTAATCCAGAATTGACCGATATTATTCTTGGTTGGATGGCAAAGCGTCATGATATGGAACTTGATTTTTCGAAAGGTGATGTCACGTTTGAAAAAATGGCAAAACGCCAAGTTATGCGTGAACAAGGGTTGTTAGAATGAGAAAAATAGCATTATTTGATCTTGATGGAACACTATGGAAAAACGGTGTAGCGATTTCCACAGCGGTCGAGAGCATCAAAAAATTGAAGGAAAATCAGGTAGAAGTGTACTATGTGACAAATAATAGTACAGCGACGATTGATGACTTTGTAAATCGAATCCAAGCAATAGGTGTTGAGTGCAGTGCACACGATATTTTAAATACAGGTGTTGCGACTGGTTTATATTGTCAAGAACATAATGTAAAGACAGCTTATATCATCGGTGAGGATGGTTTGAAAACAACATTAGCTGATTATGGTGTTACACATACAAATGAACAACCAGAAGCTGTAATCGTCGGTTTAAAACGCGATGTGATATACGAGGAATTAGCGATAGCAATGCGTTGTATTTTAGCTGGATCACAATTCATTGCAACGAATACAGATGCTCAATTTCCGGTTGGTGATGGTTTATTACCTGGAGCTGGAAGTATCGTTTCATTTGTAAAAACAGCATCAAAACAAGAACCAGTTGTAATAGGAAAACCGAACAGACCAATGCTAGATGCTGCATTTGAACGCTATCAATTGACAAGTGATGATATTGTTATTATGGTCGGTGATAATTATGATACTGACATTTATGGTGGTATTGATTACGGCATTAAAACAATTCATGTTGAAGGTGGTGTTCATTCAACTGAACACGTGATGAAACAAGACAAGAAACCAACAATATCTGTTCCCAATTTAATGGCTGAAGAGGTATTTGAGTTATTTACATAACAAAAAACATTCAACATATTTGTTGAATGTTTTTATTTTGTTTGATAAATGCCAATTTTAGGTGTTGTAAAGTAAAGAATGACAATAAGAGGGAGAGCAAAAGGGACAGCGACTGGTGTTGTAATTTCTAAAACAAGTAAAAGCGGTGCGAGGTAGGTTTTGGTTGTTGCTCCAAAGAAAGTAGCCATACCGATAATCGCAAAGAGTGGTGAAGGAATAGAGAAGCAAGTGGCTGCAATCGCACCAAGCATTGCACCAATTGAAAAAATCGGTGTCACTTCGCCACCTTTAAAACCAACTGCTAAAAATCCGAGAGTGAAGATGATTTTTAAAAAGGGCATCTGAAATGAGATATGCTGTTGATCGGTAAAACTTTGTGTAATGAGTGTACTTCCAAGTCCATGTAAGGAATCAAGTCTAAATATAAATAAAATGAGTGATAAAGAAAATGAGATGCTGATAATTCGAATAAGCGGTGACGATATTTTCTCTTTAAGATAATTTGCAAGTGAGTGATGTAAAAAAAGATAGAGTGTTGTTGCGAGAAAAAGAAGTAAGATAAGCAACAAAAAAGCATAGAGAAAATTCGGAGTTAGGTTGGGGATATTAACATGGAAGTGCATGTGAGATAAACCGAGTCGCATTGAAAATTGAGCAGCAACAAGACTGGTGATAAAAGGGATAGTCATCCATTTTAACGTTGTCTTTTTATACAGTTTAGAAACTTCAATTGCAAACAAACTCGCTGTCAGTGGCATTCCAAAAAGTGCAGCAAATCCAGCTGACATACCTGATGTAATAATAACAGATGAAGGAACTTTGATATCCCATTGTTTTTTACGACGATTAAAAAAACTTCCAAATGTTCCACCGATTTGAACAGCAACACCCTCACGCCCAACAGATGCACCAAATAGATGAGAGAGTAGTGTAGTGAGAATGATAAGTGGAATATGAATGATGGGAATTGCAATTTTTTGTTTTTGAGGTGTGTATAATTTTGCTAGCTCTCGTGTGATTTTAGCTTGATGTTTTTGATAGAGGAAGTAGGTTATTACTCCGACAAAACAACTGAACAAAATGATGGAAGAAGGAAGGAGTTGGTGGAGGAAAATAACAATATTGAGCAGGTGACCAAAAGTAATGACAGAAAAACTAATTGTAACAATGAGCAACGTGAAAAATATGATATGCCGAAACCAATTTGAATGCATAAAAACCTCCTCTTTATCAAGTTTACATAGTACTTTCATTATAGACGAAAAATCGGAATTTTACAATGTACAAATAATATGAGTTTTGCTATAATAAGAGAAATGAAAGGCGGTAAAACCGATGATTTTGAAAAGTAAACCATATATTGATGAATTATATGTAGAATTAGAAAAAACTGTCCAAACATTACCTAATCAACCTCAACTTGTTGTTGTCCAAGCGGGGAGCGATGCAGCAAGTGCGGTATATGTAAAACAGAAATTAAAGCGTGCTGAAGAAATAGGTATCGCAGCTAGACATCTACATTTTCCAGATGATGTGACAGAGCAAGAGTTACGCCATACAATTTGTCAACTGAATGATGATAAAGCAGTAACAGGGTATATCATTCAACTTCCACTCCCAAGCCATATTGACATCGAGCGATTAATTCCATATATTGATCCGAAAAAAGATGCTGATGGTTTCCACCCTCAAAATGTTGGAGCAGTGACAATTGGTAATGGTGGAATTAAACCTTGTACACCAAAAGGAATCATTTGGCTCCTTGAAAAAGCCGGTGTTAATATTGCAGGAAAACATGCCGTTGTTGTTGGTCGTAGTAATCTTGTTGGGAAACCAGTTGCCCTATTACTTACAGAGCAGCATGCTACTGTAACCCTATGCCATTCTAAAACAATTAATTTAGAGCATCATCTACAGCAGGCGGATATCATTGTTGCAGCTGCTGGTGTTCCTCAGATGATTAAATCTGATATGATAAAAAAAGGTGCAGTCATCATCGATGTAGGAATCCATCGAAAAGAAGATGGATCATTATGTGGTGATGTTGATTTTGATTCTGTAATTGATAAAGTTGCTTGCATTACACCAGTACCTGGTGGAGTTGGTCCTGTGACAGTTGCGATGTTGCTCCAAAACATCGTAGAAATGGAACAATCGCGAATATGAGAGTATTGAATATCTATACCGAAGCAACAGATCAGCTAGAAGCATTACTTGATTTATACGGTTTTGTTTATAATGTTGAATATATTCCCAGTAAGTATGCTAAATCTGATCACTTTGGTGAAGTATATAGTACACGTGAAAAGAAATATTCTACATTTAGTTTTTTTGATGATTCTGAATTTAACCAGATTAAATCATTGATAATGGAAGCACAATTAGTTGTTATTGTAGAAGAAGTTGAGGAGGCTGTTGTTGATTATCAACAACAATTTGAAGATGATTACCCGATTGTTGAAGTTGGAAATTTCAATATTGCTCCACCTTGGAAAAAAGAGTACCCATCTGATAAATCGATTTTAATTATCGCACCGAGTACAGGTTTTGGAACAGGCCAATCTCCGACAACACAACTTTGTCTAAATTGGATTTCAACATGTGATTTTGAGAATCAAAAAGTGCTTGATTTTGGTAGTGGAAGTGGTATATTAGCAATTGCAGCAGCCAAATGTGGTGCTTCGCATGTTACTGCTTTTGAAATTGATCTTGATGCATGTGAAAATGCTAAAAAAAATGTTGAAATGAACGAATGTGAGCAGATGATTATAGTTACAAATGTTGAAAATGGTGAGTACGATGCATTGATTATGAATATAACAGCACCTATTTTGTATGCGCATTTTGATGAAGTTTGGTCACGAATTAAAAAGATAGGATATCTTTCTGGCATTCATGAGAATGAGTATGATGAAATGTGTCACTTTTTAGAAATGAAAGAAATTGTATATACCCCGTATGTACAAGAAAAATGGTATGGTTTTGAGGTGAAAAAATAAATGCAGCAATATTTTATTGATTTTGCGATATCAGTAGGAGAAACATTTAAAATGGATAATGCTGATGATTGCTTTCATTTAAAGAAAGTAATGCGCGCAAAAGTAGGGACGAAAATAGAAATTGTATCAGAACAATGCACATATGAATGTGAATTATATCAAGTTGATCCT
>JBOFHN010000081.1:0-32493 GCA_051649665.1 Culicoidibacterales bacterium | reverse complement strand
GTTCGGCGTTTTCCATCTGACGTCAATAAACGAAGTCGCATTGATCCTCGTAAATAAAAATAAATTATTTCTCCTTCAATTTGATTTACATCTTTCATTGTCGTCTCTGGATTAATATACAATTTGGTTACTTTTTTAGCACGATTTAAAACGACAAATGCTCGCTTTCCTTGTGCATCATCAAAATCACTTCCATCTTCACCTGCCATCTCAACTCCCCCTGCTATTGGGAATAAACAAAATTGATATTCTGTTTCACCAAGATGAAAAGAGAAAAGTTTGGGGCCAATACCGATAATAAAGTTTCGACATAAGACATTTGTGGATTTTGCAATCCAAAGATGGCCAAGCTCATGAATGACAATTAAAAAATACAAGGTCAAATAAAAGACAAAAAATATGAGCAATAAAAACAAATCCATACTCTTTCCTCCTATTTTTGTAGCATTGTTTGGAAAACTTCTTTATTTAAATCTAGTATAGAATCAAGTGTATCAACACTTTGGGTTAAATCAAACATATCAAGAGCAGTAAAGATAAAACGCTCAATATCTAAGAATTTAATTTCATCGCGTAAAAATTTAGCAACGGCTGCTTCGTTTGCAGCATTGTATATAATAGGTGCTGCTCCCCCGATTTTGCCAACTTCAAAAGCAGTCTTTAAAAGCGGGAAATCTTCATGGCGTATTTCTTCAAAATGTAACTTTCCAAATTTTTTCAAATCAAGTGGACTCGACATCAATGGAAAACGATTTGGGTAACTCATTGCATATTGAATTGGCACTCGCATATCAGAACTTCCAAGATGCGCTAAAATAGATAAATCAACGTACTCTACCATGGAGTGAACAATGCTTTCCCGGTGCATTATTACATCAATTTTATCATAATCCATTTGAAACAGATGATGCGCTTCAATTATCTCAAGTCCTTTATTGACAAGCGTTGCACTATCTATTGTAATTTTAGCTCCCATTGACCAATTCGGATGATTGAGCGCTTGTTCTTTTGTAACATGCTCTAATTGTTCTCTTGGCATATCACGAAAACTGCCACCTGAAGCTGTCAATATTAATTTTCGTACTTCTTTTGGATTACCATGTAGGCATTGAAAGATAGCTGAGTGTTCACTGTCAACTGGTAAAATGGTCACATTATTTTCTTTTGCCATCTTCATGACAATATGACCAGCCATTACAAGTGGTTCTTTATTTGCAATTGCAAGTTGCTTTTTGGCTTCAATAGCTGCAATTGTCGCTTTTAACCCACTACTTCCCATGATTCCATTTAAAACAAAATCAATTTGACTGATACGCGAAAGTTCAGCAATTGCTTCTTCACCGTAGCTAATTTCCGCAGCATATGTAAGACGCTTGCTCAATTGTTTAGCAGCTTCTTCTGATGCTGATACAATATACCGAGGTTGACATTGTTCTGCAATTTCAAGTGCCTTCTCAACATTACTTCCAAATGACATTGCTTCAAGATTAAATGATGTAGCATGTGCTAAAATGACATCTACTGTCTGTGTCCCAATTGAACCCGTAGCTCCGTGTAAGCATATATTTTTCATCAGATTAACTCCTCTTAAGCAAAATGTAAAACAACATATAAAATAATACTCGCAAGTACCAAACCATCAACGCGATCAATGATACCACCGTGTCCTGGGAAAATAAAGCCAAAATCTTTCTTTTGAAAAAAACGCTTTATTTTTGAAGCAAATAAATCACCAAATTCAGAACTTATACTCAATAATAGTGCAATAAAAACAAAGAGAATAGACGGCTTCACGCCAAGACGAAATGTCGGTATTAATTGTAAAAACAGCATGCACAATGATGCAAGTAGTGTACCTGAAACAATTCCACCAAGGGCTCCTTCTATTGTTTTTTTAGGACTCAAGTGAATCGCTAACTTATGCTTTCCAAACTGCTTACCGATAAAATACGCCCCGGTATCAGTTGCAAACACTGCAACAAATAAAAACAAAATATAATTTGCTGATTGATGCCGAATAAATGACATCGCTTCAAATGTTAATCCGGTATAGAGCAATACAAAAAGAATATAGATAAATGCTGGAATTTCCATTTTTGTATCAAGCACACAATAAATACAGAGTGCTACAAAGGCGATTCCCAGTAATAGTAAAAAACTAGAACTAACGAAATAAGATGTAATATATTGTGTAAATACGAAAATAATAGGAATAGCAAAGTGATAGTACTTTAAATGTAAGATAGCTCTTCCAACTTCAAATAACTCGAAAAATGAAATGAGAATCCCAGCTAGTAAAAACGTTTTAAGTGTCGCTTCTGGCAAGTAAATTGTCGGTATCATAATGAATACAAGTATCAAGCCAGTAACTAATCGCAAATGAAAATTATTCTTCATTTTCTACACCTCCAAATCGCCGCTTACGATTTTGAAAATTAGCAAGCGCAAAATCAAAATCAACTGTTGTAAATTCAGGCCATGATTTATCTGTAAAATATAATTCTGAATATGATAATTGCCACGGCAGAAAATTACTAATACGTTGTTCTCCACTTGTGCGAATAAGTAAATCTACTGCTGGAAATTCTGGTGTCATCAAATATTGTTCAAACTGATTAGGCGTCAATGTTTCGATATCAATTTGATCACGATGCATCTTTTTTACTGCTTCAATAATTTCCAACTGTCCACCGTAGTTGAAAGCTAGATATACGATCATCTTCGTATTATCTTTCGTTTTATTTTCAGCATCTTCAATCAAACGAACAAGTTTACTACTGAGTCCATTTCGATCTCCAATTACAATAAATCGCATATTTTCACGAATCATAACTTTTAAAAAGCGTTTGAAAAAGAGCTCCGGTAGAGACATTAAAAACCGTACTTCTGCTTTTGGACGACTCCAATTCTCAGTCGAAAAAGCATACAGTGTTAACGCTTTAACTCCTGTATTTGCAGCATGTACTATCATTTCTTCTGCTACTTCTACACCTTTTTTATGCCCAAATGTTCGTGGTTGATTATGCTTTTGTGCATATCTTCCGTTACCATCCATAATGATAGCAACATGTTTTGGCGTTTTAGATGATGTCATAAAATACTCCTATTCATACTTTTCTCTTAAATGCTGGATTTGTTTAATTGCTGATTCTGATGGTGATTGCTGTGATATTAACTGGGCAAGTAAATAATTGATTTTAGTATCTTCAACTTTTTCAATCATCGTTTCGTATTGCTTGTCATCACGAATTTGTTTAGAAATTTCATAAAATTGCTTTCCAATAACTGCAACAAGTGATGAGTGTGTAATTAAAAACACTTGATGTACATCTGCCAATTGATATAAGACATCTGCAATACTCGCTGCAACTTTTCCACTCACTCCACTATCAATTTCATCAAAAATCATCAATGTTTGTGTTTTTTCGAGCATGACAACTTTTAAAGCGAGCATAATTCTTGATAATTCACCACCTGAAACAACTTTAGCAAGTGGTTGATATGTTTCTTGATTATTACTCGCTACTTGAAATTGTATTGTTGACAGTCCAAATGCTGTTAAATCTGAATATGTTTTGCGTCCAATTTTAAATTGAACATTCTCAAGATGCAACTGACTAAAATAACTCTTAATCTTCGCTTCAATGTTTTGAATTACTTCATCTCGGGCATCATCCAATTTTATAGCTATTTTTCGAGCTGTATTTTCTGCACTATTCATTTCATTTTGTAATTGCTGTAAATATGTATCGTATTCTTCCAACTGTTGAATTTGATTAACAACATCAGTATATGCTTTTGCCAGATCATCACCATGCTTTTGTTGGAGACGATACACTCTCTGGAGTTCTTCTTCAATTTGATTGAATTGCAACACTTCATCTTCATCTTGTATAAGTTGATTCAATTGATAATCAAGTTCATCAACTTGCAACATAATTGTTTTATATATTTCGGAAAATTTGTTTTCCGCATTATCAAGATATGCTAAATTTTTATTTAATTGGTGAAGATATGGGCGAACTCCATCATCACCTAATATTTGAATACTCGCTTCAATATATTGACTATTTTGCAATTGGATTTTTAGACGTTTATATTTTTCTTCAAGTAACATAATAGTATTTTCATCATATGTTTGAAATGATTCAAGCTCTTCTTTTTGAAAATATAAATAGTCCAAATCTTGTTGCTTATCTTTATTGAGTAAAAATTGCTCATGCTTTTTAGCGATATTTTTATATGTGTTAAATGCTTGTGCATATTCTCCACGAAGTTTTGAATCTACTTGATTATCAACACTTTCATGTTGAACAGTGTTATTCAGTAAGCGTTGTGTGTCAAACTGTGAATGAATATCAACAAGCATTTCCCCTAAACTGCGCACAATTTGAACTGGTACAATTTCACCATTCAAACGGGTTATAGATTTTCCATTTTTTTGGAAAACTCGCGTAATAATAATTTCATCTGGAAATGAAAATTGCTGTTCTTTAAACCAATTATGAATTTCAAAATCACTTTCATCAACTGAGAACACAGCACTCATATTTGTCATTTCACGAAATGTTCCAATATGAGCTAAGCTGAATTTATTTCCAAGAATAATGCCGAGTGCTTCTATAAAAAGTGATTTCCCACTTCCTGTTTCACCAACAAAAACACTAATGCCCTGATGTCCATCAAATTCAACATGGTCAATAAGTAAATAATTATCTACAACGAGTTTTTCTAACATCTACTGTGCTCCTTTTTTTAAATGTTGATGTGCTTGTTTCACGATATCTTCGATATCGATCACTTTAGATTGCTCTCCTTTTTTCCATAAACTGATGAATTCAATATTCCCTTCACCACCAACAATCGGTGAATAATCAAGTTCTTCTAAACAGAAACCAAATTGTTGTAGCTTATAGATTGTCGATTCAAGTACTTTTTTATGTATTTTAGGGTCTTTGATAATTCCTTTTTTTCCGACTAAATCGCGACCAGCTTCAAATTGAGGTTTAATTAAAGCGATAACAGAAGCCTCTTCACTTAATAAGTGTTTCAGTACTTCAAAAATAAGTGACAGTGAGATGAATGAAACATCAATCACGACATAATTAGGAATTTTACCATCTAATTTATCAGCCGTGAAAAAGCGAAAATTTGTCTTTTCATGAACACTTACACGCGCATCATTTCTCAATTTCCACGCCAATTGATTCGTCCCAACGTCAATTGCAATCACGTGATTTGCTCCGTGTTGGAGTGAACAATCTGTAAATCCACCAGTTGAAGCTCCAATATCAAGAACAGTAGCCTCACTGAAGTTTAACTCCCAAGTTTTTATTGCTTTTTCTAATTTTAATCCACCTCTGGAAACGTATGGCATTACTTTCCCTTTAATTTCAATAAGTGCGTCTGGACGAATTAAGTCGCTCGCTTTATGAATGATTTCAGTATTCGCAAAAACAATGCCAGCCATAATAGAGCGCTTTGCTTTTTCACGGGATTCAAAATAGCCATTTTCAACAAGCCAGAGATCAGCTCGAACTTTTTTCATTTAATACCTCTTTTATTTTAAGCGTTAGTGTGTCAACATCGAGTTGTGCATCTTTCATTAATTCCTCGAATTTTCCATGTTCAAAAATACAATCTGGAATTGCATAGCTGTAGATATAATTATTGATTTTATGTTGAACTAAATATTGATTTAATGTTTGAGCAAACGATCCGATTTCCGCAACATCTTCTATCATAAATAAATTACTACCACTTTTTGCTATTTCATTCAACATTTCCTCATCAAATGGTTTGATGAAACGTGTATTAATTAGTCCTAATTCATGTCCTTCTTGACCCAATTGATTAATTACATTTTGTGCTCTTTCAATATTCGTCCCGTATGCAAAGATATAGCCATCACGACCATCTTGCAGTTTTTCCCAACTACCGTAAGGAATCGTTTCAAATGATGATTGCATCTGATGTTCTGTATATCCACGAGGATAGCGAATACAAACAGAACCAGTGTATTCGTAAAAACTACTATATACTAAATTTTGAGCTTCTTGCGAATTATATGGTGCTACAAGTGTTACATTCGGTATTGGCTGTAAAAAGTTAACATCATAAATCCCATGATGTGTTGCACCATCACCAGCAGCAAATCCACAACGATCGATTCCAATCACAACCGGTGCATCTTGTAATAACACATCGTGAATAACTTGATCATATCCCCGCTGTAAAAATGTAGAATAAATAGCGAGAAATGGTTTTTTCCCACCGAGTGCCAAACCTGCTGCAAATGTTACTGCATGCTGTTCTGCAATCCCTACATCATAGAGGCGATCTGGAAATTTATACTGAAAATGTGAGAGTTTTGATCCTTTTATCATCGCTGGTGTAATTGCAACAATATCTGTATCTTCTTGTGCTAATACTTCTACTGTTTCGGTGATAATTGAACTCCACATCCGCTCATTATCATTTTTAGTTTTGATTCTTTGTCCATTCTTCAATTCAAATGGACTGATACCATGCCACGCTCCACTATCATCATTTTCTGCATGAACATACCCACGACCTTTTTCTGTCATAACATGAATGATGACAGGATGTTGCATTTCTTTTGCAATTTGAAATGTTGATATAAGATCATTAAAGTCATGACCATCCACGGGACCGAGATAGTCAATATTAAAATCACCAAACATCTGATCTCCTTTAAGAGCCAAACGTCTACGTACAGCATTTTTACTTTGATACGCGAGTTTTGATAATCCTGTTCCTACGATAGGAATTTGATCTAAAGCATTTTTTACATTTGATTTCAAATTAGTATAAAGGTGATTTCGTCGAACATGTTGTAATCGATTTTGTAATCCTCCAACATTTTTAGAAATTGACATCTCATTATCATTTAAAATAATAATAAATGGCTGGTTGATATCCCCCACGTGATTCAACGCTTCAAATGCCATACCTCCTGTTAATGCTCCATCACCAATAATTGGAATAATGTGGTGAGACGCACCAGCCTGTGCAAGTGTCATTCCAAGTGCCGCAGAGATTGAAGTTGAGCTATGTCCTGTTTCAAAACAATCATGTTCACTTTCTGAACGCTTTGGAAATCCTGAAATACCACCATGCTGGCGAATCGTTTCCATTTCAGCGATACGTCCTGTCAACATTTTGTGAACATAACTTTGATGACCAACATCAAAAATAAATTTATCTTCGGGTGACTGGAAAACATAATGTAATGCCATTGTTAATTCAACAACACCGAGGTTCGGACCTACATGTCCTCCAGTTTTAGAGAGCGTAGAAATAAGAAAAACTCGTATTTGTTCAGCTAAATCATTTAATTCTTCAATTGACATTTTTTTTAATACATCAGGGTTTTGAATTTCATGTATATTCACATTCGATCTCCTTCCTTAGTGCATTACCTCTTTTAAGTAGGTAAATGTTTCTGTCATATCAAAAAGTTCTTCTGAAAAAATGCGATTTATTTCTTGTTCACAGATGCGTAACTTCTCCTTCGCACCTTCCAAACTAAATAATGAAACGTATGTAAGTTTCTCATTTATAAGATCACTTCCCGCATCTTTTCCAAGTACCTCGGTTGTTTCACTTACATCTAAAATATCATCACGAATTTGAAACCAAAGACCAAGTAATTGACTGACTTTTTGAAGTATTTTAAATTTCTTCTCACTTACACCTGCAGCTATCGCTGGAAGTGTAAAGCAGGCTTCGATTAACTTACCTGTCTTATTCGCATGAATCGATTGAAGCATCTGATACGCTATATCTTTTTCAATGTGTTCTTGCCTTTTTTCAAATTGTAAATCATCACTTTGACCTTTTACCATGCCAAAGCTTCCAACACATCTTGATAAATATTGGATCATTTGAACCATTTTATCTGGTTGCGTTTCTGTCTTAGTTATTTCAAAAAAAGCATCACTTAATAAACCATCGCCAGCTAATATTGCCATCGCCTCTCCAAAAACACGATGATTAGTTGGTTTCCCTCTCCTTAAATCATCATTATCTAGTGCAGGCAGATCATCATGAATAAGTGAGTACGTATGAATCATTTCAATAGACGTTGCTATAGGTAAACTATTTTCAACAGAAAGACCTAAGTCTTTTCCACAAAGTAACACAAGCATCGGTCTAAATCTTTTCCCACCTGCAAGAAGTGAATATGACATCGCTTCGTGTAAAATATGTGATTCAGCATAAAGATTCCCTAGATATACTTCAATTTTTTGTAAGAGTTCCATTATTTTTCCTCTGACTTTTCTATTGTTTGTAATTTTTCTTGTGCACGTTCAAGATGATTTTGGCATTGTTCTGCAATTTTCATTGCCTCTTCATATAGTGCTAAAGACTCGTCAAGAGCAAGATTGCCATTTTCTAGTTTATCTAAATGCGTAAGAAGTGTGGTGTAAAGTTCTTCATATGTTGGTATTTTTTCTTTAACTTTCGGCATCTACGTTAACCACCTTTACATGTATTTGTCCATCACGGAGTCGAATATTTAAAAATTCTGTCTTAATATCTCCGATTTGGGTGATAAGTTGATTTTCGTCGTACACCATCGCATAACCACGATTGAGTTGTGCACTCGGATTTAATACATTCAGGGTATTCAAAATTGTTGTCACTTCCCCTGTTTGTCGTTTCATTCTGCTATTCATACATTCTTGAATTTGTCTTTTGATATTTGAAAGTTGAATTGCTAAGCTATCAATATGATTTTGAGGCGATAGATTAAACAATCGCATCATATCAATATCAAGAATATTCTTCTTATATTGTACTTGATACTTCGGATCTTTTTCTTTCAATTGCTGCACTGCGAGTTGTAACGTTTGTTGTTCAAAGCGTATCATTTGTTCGAGTGCTTGAATTAATCTTTGCTTAATCGCTTGCACTTGATTTTCCATAATCATTGTCGCATCAAAATAGTAAATTGCCGCTGTTGGCGTTGGCGCACGAAAATCAGCAACATAATCTGATAACATCGTATCAACTTCATGTCCAACAGCACTAATTATCGGTGTTTGGGCGGCAAATATAGCTTCGATAACTTCCATTGTGTTAAAAGCCCAGAGATCTTCTAAACTTCCGCCTCCGCGACCAACAATTATCGCATCAAAATTTTTCGCATCTGCTTTTTGAATTGCTTTAGCGATATTTTGTGGTGCACTTTCTCCTTGAACAAGAGTTGGATACAAAATCATTTCAGCATGCGGAATGTGATTGATTATACTTTTCCTCATATCCTCAATTGCTGCTCCGTCTTCGGCAGTTATAATTGCTAAACGATGAATTCGTTTGGGAACTTCTTGTTTGTGCTTAACATCAAAATAGCCAAGTTGCTCATATTTAGTAAACAGTTGCTCATATTGTTTTTGTAAAAAACCAATTCCACTCGGCGTTATCTTATTCGCATAAATTTGATATGTCCCTGAGATTTCATAAACTCTTACACTACCTTCAATTTCAACTTCCAGACCATCTTCAATTATCTTCTGATCAATATTCATTTGAGAAAGCACTTGAGAAAAAGCCACTCCTGATATTCTCGAATATTCATCTTTAAGCGTAAAATATAAATGTCCTTTATTATGAAATTTAACATTTGAAAGTTCACCGCATAATTTCACATGTTGTAAGTGAACATCACGTGTAAATTTTGCCTGTAAATATTTGGTTAATGCACTTACACTGACTGCGTCCACTCGACTCCACCTCACTCATCGTTTTGCGACATTAAACACTATTCGACTTTATCTAAAATAGCGTTGACAAATTTATCTTGATCATCATCACTAAACTTTTTAGCTAATTCAATATACGCATTGATAACTGGCGCTTTTGTTTGTACATTCATAAAAACAAGTTCATAAACACCAGCTCTTAAAATAGCTCGATCGATAAACATCAAGCGTTTTAACGTCCATTTCTTTGATAATTGCTTTTCAATCATCAAGTCAATTGTTTCGATATGATGAACTGTTCCGAGAACCAATTGTTCAATATACGTTTTATCCAGTACATCATTTTCTTCAATTCGAGTGATTTCTTCTTCTGCCATCTCCATGAATTTTTCTTTTTTTTGATTTAGTAATAAATCAATTTGATACAGGAGAAACACGGCCTGTTCACGTGATTGTATTCGCATGTCTGTATCTCCTTTCTAATATTAATATATGCCTTTCTTATCATACCATATTTTAGATTATTTTCCAAAGAAATTCTTCCTAATTAAAGATAAAAAACACCATGTTAACATGATGTTTTTTTATCTTTACACGCTTTACAAATACCTTGCAGATACACTCGGTAACTGGAGATGTCGCAACCAGAAATTTCACGTACCGCACCAAATGTTTGAGCAATTGGAAAGTCAATTAATTGTTTACATTTCTTGCAGTAAAAATGACCGTGATAATGATTGAAGAAAATATCATAACGAGCTTCAATGTTATCGACATTCAATTCTTCAATTACTGATTCCTCAACAAGACGATGCAATGTATTATACACAGTCGTTCTGGAAATTGCTGGCCATTTTTCTAAAATAGCAATATAAATTTCATTGGCAGAAGGATGAGTTTCTTTCATGATTTCTTCGAGTACGGCAATTCGATATTTTGTTATACGAACGCCTTTTTCATTTAATAATCTTCGTGGTGTAATCTTTCTCATCATTCCACCTCCTTTTCTATAAAATAAACAAGTAATGTACCTGTTGAAAAAGTAACTTTCATCTCGCTTTCCGTAAACACATTACTACACCCTAAATCAGATCCGATTTTCAAGATAGCCTGTGACAAGGGATATTGAACACCTTCAAGTGTTAATCCATATACATCTTCACCATAAGCAAAACACGAAATATACTTTTCACCTTCATTAGTAAAATAATGTGTTCCTGGAAGGAGCATCTCAATTTTACCTTGTTCTGTCAACATTTTCAAGTGTTTTCCCTTGCGAATGAATGAATAATACAATCCAAGCAAGCCAAAGCTATGATCTGATCGACCAGATAGTGATGCAAATAGTGTTACATCATTTCCAATACTATATCCATATGATAAGGCAGCATGCGTATCAGTTTCATCTTTCATCACTGGTAGCTGAATACTTTGATTTGCAACATCTAATAGTTCTTTATTGATACTATCAAAATCACCAATACACAAATCAGCATTCATCCCTATTTCAGTTAATGCATTCATTCCAGCATCGGCCGCTATAATGAAATCAAATGAGGCGAGTTTTTGTTTGTATTTGTCAAGATTGTTTGGAAAATAACTGATAACAGCAATTTTTTTCATCGTAATTCTTGTATAGCCTGAGCATAGTCTTCGCGATTAAAGACGCTACTTCCTGCAACAAGCATCGTTGCTCCACTCTCACTAATCGACCGTGCATTCTCATTTGTCACTCCACCATCTACTTCAATTTCAAATTGAGCGTTATGTTGTCTTTTATACTCATGCAACCATTGAAGTTTTAAATGCGTATTTTCAATGAATTTTTGTCCACCAAATCCTGGATTAACACTCATAACTAGAACTAAATCAACATCGGATAACAACGCTTCAAGACAAGAAACCGATGTTCCTGGATTGATTGCAATACCAGCTTTAATTCCAAGTTCTTTAATTCGTTGGATTAAGCGATGTTGATGATTGGTCGCTTCATAATGAAATACGAGGTACTCTGGGTTATATTGAGCATATATTTCTACCCAATACTCTGGATTGGTTACCATCATATGAATATCAAGTGGCAATTTTGTCGATTTATTTAACATTTCAATAACAGGTGTTCCAAAAGAAATATTAGGAACAAAATTCCCATCCATCACATCCACATGAAGCATATCTGCTCCTGCTTTTTCAATTGCTACTAATTCCTCTGCCAAATGACCAAAGTCAGCAGCAAGTAGTGATGGTAAAATTTTAATATTTGACATGTTGTTTCACTTCTTTCAATAATTTTATATATTCATCGTAATGCCAATTTGGCATCTCGCCATTTTCTACTGCATTTTTTATCATACAGCCTGGCTCACTATCGTGTAAACATCCCCTGAATTTGCATCCTGTTGGGTTTTCAAGAAATTGATACATCAACTGGGCGAGTTCTTCTGGGTCATCAATCTGTAAATCGAATGAACTAAATCCTGGTGTATCAATAACATATTTCGATTCATATGTATAAAAAGTTGCGGCACGAGTTGTATGTTTACCTCGCCCTAACGCTTTAGAAATTTCTTGTGTTTGCTCTGCAAATCCAAGATTATTTAAAAATGTGGTTTTCCCAACTCCAGTTTGTCCTGTTAATAGTACAACTGCGTCATCTGGTACTTGCTGTAAAATTTGATGCGCATCTTCTGCATTTTCCTGACTTGTATAAAAAGTCTGAATACCGTACTTTTCAAAATAAGAGAATTGTTGTTTTATCAACTGCAGCGCTTCAGCTGAAATAAGGTCTGTTTTTGTCAATATAATATATGTGTTAATTTCTTGTTGCTGCATTGTGAATAAAAACTTTTCAATTAAATCCATCTTTATTTGTGGTTCAGCAAGGGAGCAAACAATACAAGCAACATCAACATTTGATACAGGTGGACGAACTAATTGATTTTTTCGTGGAAGTACTTCAACGATATACCCTTTATTTGTTGATTCATCTAACCGAATACCAACACGATCACCTACAACTGGTTTAATATCACGATTCCGAAAATTACCACGTGCTCGACATTCAATTCTCACGCCATCAACAGAAATGTAATAAAATCCACCAAGTAGTGCTTCAACAATACCATATTTCATCATTGTGTACCCGATGTACTTCCATTAGTATTGTTGTTGCTATTATTATTGGTATTATTGCTATTGGTATTATTACCATTTGATGTACTCGAGTTATTACTATTTGTATTGTTTGAATTGTTTGAATTTCCTGAAGTTTCACTGCTTGTTGGTGGAGCAATAGGAGCACCTGTTGACACTGTTACTGTCATATTACTTCCTTTTTCAAGTGTACTCCCAACACTCATGTTTTGAGAAATAACAAATCCTTTTTTTACAGTCGCGCTTGTATTTTCTGCATATTTTAAATTAATGCCTGTTTTTTCAGCAAGTGCTTTTGCATCAGTGTAAGACATTCCTACAAAGTTTGGAACATCAATTTTTTCCACACCTTTACTTACTGTCATTTCAACGCTTCCCTCACCAACTTGAGCACCATCAGGAAGTGATAATGCAATAACTGTTCCAGCACCTTGCTTATCAAATTTCTCAACAATAGTGTATTTCACACCGTTTGAATCAAACAATGATTTCACTTCATTTTGTGATTTTCCAATTAATTTAGCATATTCAATTTTAAAATTTACACCTTTTGAGACAACCAAGCTAACTGTTGTTCCTTCATCAATTGGTTGTGATGCTTTTGGATCTGTCTCTATGATACGATCCTTAGCAACACTGTCAGAATATTCATATTTAATTGTTGAATTTAATTTCAACTTTTCATTTTCAATTGCAATTTTTGCTTCATCAACCGTTTTACTGCTCACATCTGGGACAAGCACAGTTTTAGGTTTTGTTTTTGAACTCAATGCATAAAGGCTAATTCCAATAACAAATAAAATAGCCATCGCAATAAACACAACTGCTAAGATACGATCAACACGTAGTTTTTTCTTCCCTGTTTTTTCAGGTTGACTTTGATTTGGAGTTTTAGTTGGCGCCACTTGCTGATTCAAGCTATACCCTTCGGTGCGGTCACTACCAGTGAAAACAACACGTGGTTCATGCATACGTCGTGAATTCAGCGCTGTTTGCAGTGAAGCGTAAAATTCACGAGTCGTTCTAAAACGATTGCGTTTTGATTTAGCAGTTGCAAGCATAATTGTATTTTCAATACTTTGAGGAATTGTCGCATCAAAATCACGAACAGAAGGGAATTGTTCACGCATATGTTTCATTACAACAGCAGCAGGTGCAGAATCACGAAACGGTAACATTCCTGTCAACATTTCATACATGATAATTCCGAGGGCGTAAATATCTGATTGAATACTTGCAGCATCACCTCGAGCAATTTCAGGGGCGAGATAATGAACAGAACCCATAATAGAATTTGTCTTTGTAATACTTGTCGTTGCTGAACTTGTAATCGCAATACCAAAATCTGTAATTTTAACTGTTCCATCACGTTTCAGTAAAATATTTTGTGGCTTTAAATCACGGTGGATAATGCCATGATTATGCGCATGGGCAACACCCGCTGTAATTTGTTTCATTAAAGCAAGTGTTTCTGTAACAGTAAGTGATTGGCGCTCTTTAATTAAATGTTTGAGCGTCTTTCCTTCAATATATTCCATAACAATATAGTAATTGCCTTTATCATTCCCAATATCGTAAATACCTACTATATTAGGGTGTGATAATGAAGTAACAGCACGCGCTTCACGCTCAAAACGACGAATGAAGGTTGAATCATCTGCAAGTTCATGACGAAGTACTTTCACTGCAACTTCACGATTTAAAATCATGTCGTTGGCCAAATAAACGTTTGCCATTCCACCATCGCCAATCATTTTTATAATTTTATAACGTTCATTTATAATCATTCCTGGTGCTATCATCACTTATCCTCCTTTCCCCATAAAACTGCTGTAACATTATCACGAGCTCCGTGATCATACACTCTTTTTATAAGTAATTCTAATTTATCACTACTATTCAAACTATCTTGGCGTAAAATTTCATGAATTTCCGCATCACTCAACATCCCTGTTAATCCATCACTGCAAAACAATAATGTTGGTACACGATCATAATTCAAAAGCAATGTTGATACTTCAACATGTTTAGTTGTACCAACGGCTTGAAGAAGGACATTTTTTTTCGGATGTGACAATGCTTCTTCCTCTGAAATATCACCACTTTTAATCAGCGCATTAACAAATGTTTGATCTTCTGTTAATAAATATAAATTCTCTTCATCCCATGAATAAATACGACTATCACCAACGCTTGCTAATGCAATGTATTCTTCTGTAATTAATCCGCAAACAATTGTTGTCCCCATGCCGCGGTATTCATGATTATCTTTTGCCTTTGTATAAATTGTCAGGTTAGCACCTTTGACGAATGTAGCTAAATCATCTACAACCTCATCCCGAGTCATACGACCTTTATCTTTAATCTGATTGAAATAAATTTCAAATAATTTTACTGCCATATTACTAGCTACATCACCATGGTTGTGCCCACCCATACCATCTGCAACAATAATTCCAACATATTCATCAGATTGATGAATACCATACGCATCTTCATTTTTTTCTCTCACTAATCCAACAGAACTTTTTCCAATAGTGTACATGATTCATCCTCCTTCATTACATATTATTTGCTCTTAATTGACCACATGCTGCCGTTATATCACTACCGTGCTCTCTACGAACGGTTACGTTGATACCGCGTTTTTTTAATAAATCATAAAAGTAGAGTACTTGTTCTTTTGTTGATTGTTCATAACCACTTTCAGAAACAGCATTATACGGTATTAAGTTTACATAGACTAATTTGTTTTTGGCAAAAGCAGCAAGCTCTTTTGCTGCTGTTTCACTATCGTTGACATTTTTCAAGAGTAAATATTCAAATGTAACACGACGATTTGTTTTTTTAATATATGCTTCAATTGCTTGTTTTAATTCCTCAAGTGGATATACATTGTTAATTTTCATAATTTGTGAACGTGTTTCATTATTTGCACTGTGAAGTGAAATAGCGAGATTTACCTGGAAATCTTCCTCAGCAAATTGATAAATTTTCGGTACAATACCACTTGTAGATACTGTAATATGGCGACTTCCAATCGCTAGGCCTTTTGCATCATTAATTATCTTGATAAACGTAATGAAATTTTCATAATTGTCAAATGGCTCACCAATTCCCATCACGACAACATGGCTTACACGAAGATCACTCATATCTAAATCTCGTTGTACCGCCATAATTTGAGCAACAATTTCACCACTTGAAAGGTCTCTTTGCTTTTTTAAAAGACCACTCGCACAAAAACTGCATCCTATATTACAACCTACTTGTGTTGTTACACAGATTGAATTTCCATAATTATGCTGCATTAAAACAGTTTCAATTAATTTATCATCTGAAAATCTGAATAAATATTTACGTGTTCCATCAGATGAAATTTCACATTTTATTTGTTCAAGCATCATAATTTCAAAATTTTCATTTAAATGTTCAATAAGTTGCTTAGAAATATTTGTCATTTCATCAAATGATTGTGCACGTTTTACATACAGCCATTCCCAAATTTGCTGTGCACGAAATTTTTTCTCACCGATGGAAAGAAAATATTCCTCTAATTCTAAACGTGTAAAGTTATAAATATATTTGCGCATACGACCTCCATTATTTGTCCTTACATTATAACACAAATGAAGGTGTGTTCAAAATAAAAAACAGGATATTTTACATTTCATTTAAAATGCATTTCCCTTTACTTTTCAATATATTCCGCGTAAAATTAAAACGATTATATCAATATTGAAAAATGAATAGGAGAATCTACTTTATGACAGTAAAAGAAACAATCAACAATCGCTACTCAACACGCTATCTCGATCCTAATAAAAAAATAAATTCCGAAGACATCGAAACAATTATTGAGGCTGGTCGAAAAGCACCAAGTGGTTTTTCCACTGAACCATGGCAATTTTTCATCATTGATGGTGATACCTCAAAATTAAGTGAGGCTGCAAGATACCAACCTGTTGTGCAAAATGCATCACATTTAATTGCCATTGTAACTTATAAGCAAGAACTTATTCTCGATCAACCTGAAATTTTTTCTAAAAAATTCGCAGCATCAGGATTTCCACAAGAACAAATTGATAAAACAATGCACCACATCACAACTTCCTTGCCAAATCCAACCGCATATTATCGTGAACAAGGCTTCATCGCTGCAACACAAATGGTGTTGCAAGCAACAGAACTTGGTATTGGAACTGTTATTCTCGGAGGCTTTAACCCCCTTGCTATTGCTGAAAAATTAGAAATTGATAGTGAAAAATACCAAGTTGCATTACTGATTGCACTTGGATACTCTACTGATACAGAAAAAAAACAACGTGTACTTCGACCATATGAAGATGTAGTCAAAAAAGTAACACTTTAATTCTAAATAATAATTCGCTATAATAAGAGTATGCCCTACTCTTATTTTTTTGGAGGAAATATGCCATTTAAACATCGAAAAGACCTCATTGATCACAAACAAAAAGTAAGTCAAAACACATTGTTATTTATCAATGAACTTTATAACAGACAAGCAACTCACGATAATGATAAAATTAGTGATGATGCTATTTTTTACCCTTATGAAAAATACAACAACCAATTACGACAATTACCTTTTGGAAGTGATGAATATCGAAACTTGATGAAAAATGAACTTGCTGAAGCATCATATTTACACGCACAAAATCGACACCATTTTTATTCGCGAGCAAATACACAGAAAATTGATGTTGATATCATTGATTTAATCGAATATATTGTCGATATTAAATCATCAATTGAACGCGACAGTACACTTTCAAACACAGAAGTCATCAAACAATTAAAAAAAGCCATTTCACCTATCATCGAAACACTCTCGCTTCAAACCATTGTTGATCACACTATTGATCACGTATTACAGAAAGAAGGTTTTATAAATGATTAAACATATCGTCATGTGGAAAATAGTTGAACACCACGAACAAGTATCTAAACTGGAACTACTCCAAGAGATGAAAGCAAAATTAGAAACACTGCCAGAACAAATAGTTGAAATTATCGACTTCAATGTTGATATTAACATCATTGCTTCTCCTGCCCACTTCGACATCGCTCTCAGCTCTACATTTGCAACACTCGATGATTTACAGGCTTATCAAATTCACCCTAAACACGTTGAAGTTGCACAATTTATTCAATCAATTGCAATAGATCGAGCTGTAATTGATTCGGAACTGAATACTGAAAAAACACAAGTGTAAAACTTGTGTTTTTTATTTTTTCGAATCAGGCATCAACTCATTGCGCATACAAACTCGTCTTCCTCTAATATACTTACTTTTGAAAAGATTCGATATAAAATAATAATGAATATGATGAAAGCAATCACACCTTTTGCTACGCTACTCAAACTAATCGTCCACCAAACACCATTAAGACCCCACCCTAAAGCGATTGAAAGATATGCAAATGGAACGCGTAATCCGGTAAATAAAACACTGATAACTGAAGGAATCACTGTTCTTCCCAATCCTTCAAATCCACCTGTTGTGACAATTTCTAACACCATAAAAAACTGTGAAACACCGAGTATTCTCAAATATGTTACACCAACAGCAAACTCATTTGTTCCTGCTGGTAAAAACAGTTCAAAAATTGACGGTGCAAAAACAATCATCCCTATAGATATTACTATCCCGTATGGAATCATTACCGTCATAATTCGTCGGTACCCCATGCGAATTCGATCAATATTTTTAGCACCATAATTTTTACCAACAAATGTTGAAAATGCTTGAGCAATACCAAATGACATCATCCACGTAATCGACTCAACCTGAATACCAATCCTTTGTACACCGAGCATTGTATCTCCAAATGATTGAATTGCAAGTGCTACAAAAATTGAAAATACAACAAATAACAAACGATTCGCAGCATTTGGCATCCCAAGTTTCGCAATTTCTTTCATCTCATTCCAAACATCAAATGTTTGTAATATAACACTATGAAAAAGCGAATTTGATCTTTTCCAATAAAGAAATGTACACATAAACGTAACATATTGAGCAACAATTGTCGCCATCGCCGCTCCCACAACACCTTGATGAAATATGACAATTAAAATATAATCTAATACAATATTGATGACAAGCCCAATCCCATTAAAATAGAGTGTTGCTTTTGTATCGCCTTGTCCATTTAAATTCCCCGTCATAATATTTGACAAAAACAGTGGAACGACCCCAAAAGCTGATAATGTTAAATAGATCTGCCCATATTCTATAATATCCTGACTCGTAACACCAGACATCATAATTAACTGCCGTGCAAATAGAATTGTTAACACTGTGATCACAACAGAAATAATCAGTGCCAGTTGTACTGACGCTTTCGCATAATTTTGCGCTTTTTGTTGATTATTTTCACCAATTGATTGGGCAACTTTCACTTGTGCACCAACTCGTGCAAGATTCATCAATGCAAACCATATTGAAATAACCAGTGCTCCTGCTCCAATTGCAGTCGCCATTCCCGCACCACCATTGCGTCCTATAAACATCATATTGACGATATTATATAGAAATCCCATCAATGATAGTGTCGCAATTGGTAATGCTAATTTGATAATTGTTGAAACAATTGGACCATGTAATATGTGACTCTCAGCATTATTTTTCATATATGACCTCCCTATGTAAAAAGAGCACATCTGTGCTCTTAATTATATTTATTATAACATACATAAAAACAAGATTCTTACGATGTGCTTTACATTCAACTATTGAGTAGTATATTCCAAACTTTTTCTTTATCAGAACCAAGCCATTGTTTTTGAATCAACGGATATTGATCAAATAAGCGTTTCAGATTCTCTGTAATCTCTTGATACATTTCAATATCAAGCGTATGCATTACTTTTCTTACTGCATATAAAACAGCGACAAAACTGCATGAGTCTGCACCTTCAAACGTCAATTGATCTATCGATTGCCAAATCACATTATTTTCAAACCTACGATCAAATAAGCGACCATGGTGAGCAGTAATATTTCGTAATACAACAAAAGCATTCATCCAACTCACAAACTCATCTTGCTTACATCCGTATGATTCCGCAATCATCTCTTGCATTTTCATTGGTAATAAGCCATAAAAATTCATAAGCATATTAAACGTACACAGTTCCATTGCTTGCCAAATTGGAACATCATTTAAACGCGTTCGTCGTCGATCATCAATAACTTCTTCTGCAATTCGCTGTTCTAATTTATCTTTTAAATATACTAAAAATTGGCGGTGGCTACGTTTGTTTGAAAAATGCGCTGCATCTAAATGACCAAATGCACCAAACTTCTGACCGACATGTTTGATAATATGTGCACGTACACTAATTTCAATTGTATCTACCACATCAAATAAAATTTTGCGAAGATTTTTATCAAAATCATAAACATTTGTAATATCTAAAAAAGTAATTCCCGAGTGAAAACAATCTTTTTCTGATTGGAAAACTGAAACATAGCGAATCAGTCGATAATAATCAACATTTTCTAAAAATTGGCGAGCTTCTTGCTCATTTTCAATAATTAAACCACGTTCTTCGAGTAATTGAATTCGCTCTTCAATTGATAAGTAGTGACCGAGCCGCATGTTATTTTTCCACCTTTAAACTCAATTTTTTATTCTGAAACTCAACTATCTCTATTCCAGCATCAGCAAGCATCTTTTTCGATGCGATAGTTGATTCTTTATGTGCATGTTTATCTGATAAATAAATCAACTTTGTAATACCAGATTGTATAATTGCTTTTGAACATTCATTACACGGAAATAATGTTACATACATAATACAATCTTTCAAGCGCTGTTGACTATTTAATATGGCATTTAATTCAGCATGTACAACATATGGGTATTTTGTGTCAGTGAAATTCCCATCTTTATTCGACCATGGATAGTCATCATCGTTTAATCCACGAGGTAATCCATTATACCCAAGTCCCATTACAATATGATCTTGATTTACAATACAAGAACCAACTTGTGTTGATGGATCTTTTGAACGTTGAGCAATAAGCATTGCCATTGCCATAAAGCATTCATCCCAACTTACATAATCATGTCTCATTATTTCATCTCCTATAAAAACAATTTTACCATTGGATTATTTTTCATTTCATATTCAAACATCGTCTTTGGTCCATGTCCAGGATAGAGTATTGGATTCTTTTTTTGAAATTCATCATTTTGAAAAAATTGTTGAATGCTTTTTTTCATGTCTGATTCACTACATCTAGGTAAATCATATCTCCCTATACTTTCAAAAAAGACTAAATCACCAACAAAGATAATATTTTGCTTATTAAAATGATAAATAACATGTCCTCTTGAATGACCAGGTACATGTGTGTACGAAATTTCAGCTGAATCAATCGGTACAATTCCTTCCTTACCTTGTAGCACTGATGGTATTGTTTTTTGTGTTTGATTACCTATACCAAATGAAAGAGCGAGATTTGCTTCACTATCGCTTAAACATATTACATCGTTTCGATGAATAAATACCGGAGCACTATACTTTTCACTATAATAATCAGTACCTAAAATATGATCAAAATGACCATGTGTTAATAAAATGGCTTCAACAGTTTTATCGCCAATTAATTCGTCAATTTGAAAATCAGGAAGCACAGGATCAACAATGATCACACGCTTCCCGATTTCAACAACAAAACAATTGGTCATTACTTTACCAAGTGTAATTTGATTAATTTTCATCACTATTTCCTACTTTTTGATATCCAATATAGGCAGCACCAATAATTCCTGCATCATTCCCTAGCGTTGCCAATCTGAATTGTACACTGTGGTCTAAAACTGGAAAAAGTGTACCACGGAAATGTTTTTCAATTGCATCAATAAGTTGTTGCCCCGCACGCGAAACTCCACCACCAATAACAATAATACTTGGATTGAGCACAGCTGTAATTTGTTTGAGTGATGTTGCTAAGTACACACCAAATTGATCAACAACACTTTTGGCGAAGTGATCATTTTTAGCTGCTGCATCAAATATTTGTTTTGCAGATAAATAATCTTCTGCCATTTTTAAAATTGTTTTTTCCTTATTTTCCTTGTAAAGCGAACGTGCCAGACGGACAATACCTGTTGCTGAGGCGACAGTTTCTAAACATCCACTCGCACCACAATTACATGGGAAATAATGTGGGTTAGTCGAATCAAGAACAACTGGCATGTGACCAATTTCTCCACCAGCACCAATGCTACCAGATATAATTCTTCCATTAGCAACAACACCTCCACCAACACCAGTTCCAAGTGTTACCATAACAATATTCTGCTCTCCAAGTCCTGCGCCTTTCCACATTTCTCCAATTGCTGCAATATTTGCGTCGTTTGCTGCTGCTACTGGCATATTTAATTTTTCTGATAATACTTCAGTGATACTAAAATCGCCAAAACCACCGATATTCACAGCTTTACAGAAATATCCTGTATGTTCTATAACTTGTGATGGTACTCCAATTCCGGCAGCTATCACTTGCTTTTTTTGTATATCACTTGATTTTAGTGTTGTTTCCAATGATTTTTCAATATCTGAAACAATATGAGAACCCTCGTTATCTTTATTGGTTGGTATTTCCCATTTTTTAATAATTTGTCCATCTAAATTAGTAAGTCCCATCTTAATTGATGTTCCACCAAGATCAATTCCGAAAAGATATTGCTCCATTTGTATTACCTCCTATAAATTCGGTTCTACACTTTCTTTTATCATCATTTTAAGTGTATTAATTGATTCTGTCATTTTAGCTGCATCTTCACCAGACAAACCGATATCAAGTACTTCTCGAACTCCATTACGCCCAATAATTGCTGGTGCTCCTATATAAACATCCGATGCACCGTATTCACCATTGAGTGGTGCTGAAACTGTGAAAATTGAATTTTCATCGTTCATTATCGCTTTAACAAGTCGTGTTAATGCCATACCAATTCCGTAATATGTTGCTTTTTTTCGTTTAATAATGTCATATGCTGCATCACGTACATTTTCGTAAATCGATTGAAGTTCAGCCATATCTAAATTGCCTTTATCTTGTAATAACTCAAGTAAATTTTTACTTCCAACCGAAGCGTGTGTCCATGGAACAAATGATGAATCGCCATGTTCTGCCATTATATAGGCATGGACATTACGAGCATCAATATCCATGTACTGCGCAAGCATAAAACGAAGTCGTGCCGTATCAAGTGTTGTACCTGAACCAATAACTTTCGAAGCATCAAGACCTGAAGCTTTTTGTACAACATATGTCATAATATCAACTGGATTTGAAGCAACGAGAATAACTCCATCAAATCCTGAGGCCATAATTTGTTCTACGATACTTTTCATAATAATTGTGTTCTTAGCAGTTAAATCAAGTCGTGTTTCTCCTGGAAGTTGTGCAGCACCAGCAGTAATAACAATAATATCTGCTTCTTTACAATCTGCATAGTCACCAGCCCAAATTTTCATTTGTGAAGGCGCGTAAGCAACACCGTGCGATAAATCCATCGCTTCACCTTCAGCCTTCTCAACATAATGATCAATCAAGACAAGTTCTTCCGTCCCTCCTTGATTCAATAGTGAGTAAGCAAAACTCATCCCAACAAAGCCTGTTCCAATGAGAACAACGCGACGATTTCTTTCACTACGCTTCAAAAAATTCATATTTTATGCCTCCTTATAATCAAAATAATATACAAAAATCGTGAGAATTATTTTTTCTCACGATGTAATGTACGTTTACGTAAACGTGGGCAATACTTCATCATCTCGATACGATCTGGAGTATTTTTTTTATTTTTCATTGTGATGTAATTCTCATCACCACATTCTGTACAAACAAGAGTTACTTGAACGCGCATGTGTATACCTCCTTTATAAATATAAATATTAAACAGTCATAATATCTGTTTCTTTAATTTTTAATTCACTATCAATTTTCGCAATATACGAATCTGTCAATTTTTGAATTTTTTCTTCAAGTACAGAAATTTCACCTTCTGAAACTTCAAGTTTCTTCGCTGCCGTCATTGCATCACGACGCGCATTACGAACAGCAACTTTTGATTCTTCAGCGTATGTTTTAATTAATTTTACATACTCTTTACGTCGCTCTTCTGTAAGTGCAGGGACTGCAATTCTTACAACATTTCCATCATTTGTTGGATTAAATCCAAGATTGGCTTCCATAATTGCTCGCTCAAGATCAACAAGAACATTCTTATCATACGGAGTTACTGTCAATGTTTGAGCATCAGTTGCAGCAATCGATGCAACTTGTAAAATTGGTGTTGGTGCACCATAGTACGGTACCATGATACGATGTAAAATATTCGGGTTTGCACGACCTGTACGGACTCCGCTAAATTGATGATGTAAATGATCAATTCCTTTATCCATTTTTTCTTGTGCAGCCTGTAAAACTGTATCCGGCATAACTATTCTCCTTTTGTAACACGTGTACCGAGTGTTTCACCACTCGCAACACGGACAATATTATTTAAATCTTGCATTGAAAATACAAGTAAATCAATATTATTTGTTTGGCACATCGATGCAGCTGTGGCATCGATGACTTCCAAATCTTTTTCTAACATTTCACGATATGTTAAAGTATCAAATTTTTTCGCATCTGCATTTTTATTTGGATCTTTATCATACACACCGTCAACGCCATTTTTCGCCATTAAAATTACTTCAGCTCCAATTTCAGATGCTCGAAGGGCAGCGGTTGTATCAGTCGTAAAATACGGACTTCCCGTTCCACCTGTAAAAATGACGACACGTCCTTTTTCAAGATGACGGATCGCACGTCTTCGGATATACGGCTCTGCAACTTGTGTCAATGTCAATGAAGACATAACACGCGTATCCACTCCAAGTGTTTCAAGTGCATCAGAAAGGGCAAGACCATTCATGATTGTTGCAAGCATTCCCATATAATCAGCTCCTGCTCGTTCCATACCAAGTTCAGCTGCCGTTTTCCCTCGCCAGATATTTCCACCACCTACGATGATTCCAATATCTATGCCAAGTTCATGTACTTGTTTTAATGTTTTTGCTACTTCGCCAACAGTTTTTGGATTAATTCCAAAACCGATGTCTTCTGCGAGCGCTTCTCCACTCAGTTTTATAATGATTCGTTTATACTTCATTTGCACAACCATACCTCTTCAATTCATTATGCGTTTACTTGCGCCATTACTTCAGCAGCGAAATCAACTTCTGCTTTTTCAATTCCTTCTCCAACTTGGAAACGGATAAATTGTTTTACTGTCCCATTCGATTTTGCAAGTACTTCACGTACTGTAAAATCTGTTTCTGTAACATGTTCTTGGTCAAGTAAGCAAATTTCTTGAAGCCATTTTTTAACACGACCAACAACCATTTTTTCAACAACAGCTTCAGGTTTTCCTTCATTTAATGCTTGTTGTTTTAATACTGATGTTTCATGTGCTACAACGTCTGCTGAAACATATGATTCATCGATATATTGCGGATTGAATGCTGCAATATGCATTGAAATAGTGCGTGCATCTTCAACACTTGTTTCACCTTCAACAAGTGTAAGTACTGAAATTTTACCACCTAAGTGAATATAATCTCCAAATACTTGGTTATCTGTTTTTTCAACAAGTTCAAATCGACGAAGAACAAGTTTTTCACCGATTGTTGCAGATGCTTGTGTAATTACTGTATCAAGTGTTTCACCATTTACATCAATTGCAAGTGCATCTTCAAGTGTTGCTGGTTTATTTGCAAGTAAAATATCAGCTACTTGTCCAACAAGTGATACGAATTGTTCATTTTTTGCTACGAAATCAGTTTCTGAGTTGATTTCGAGAACAACTGCTGTATTTCCACTTACTTTTACTGTTGTAAGTCCTTCTGCTGCAACTCGATCACCTTTTTTAGCTGCTTTAGCAAGTCCGTTTTCACGAAGCCAATCAACAGCTTTATCAATGTCACCATTTGTTTCAACAAGTGCTTTTTTACAGTCCATCATACCTGCTCCTGTAATTTCACGGAGCTCTTTTACCATTTGTGCTGTTACTGCCATTTTGTTTCCACCTCTATGTTATTATTCTGCCGCAGTTGCAGTTTCAACTACTGCTTCTTCTGCAACTTCTACTTCTGCTACTGGTGCTTCATCAAGTGACTCTCCACCACGACCTTCGATAATTGCATCAGCCATTTTTCCAACAATAAGTTGTACTGCACGGATAGCATCATCATTTGCAGGGATAATGTAATCAACATCATCTGGATCACAGTTTGTATCTACGATTCCAAATACTGGGATTCCAAGAAGACGTGCTTCTTTAATTGCGATATGCTCTGTTTTAGGGTCAACAACAAAAATTGCTTGTGGAAGTGAACGCATTGATTCGATTCCACCGAGGAATTTTTCAAGACGTGTTTGTTCTTTTTTCAATTGAATTACTTCTTTTTTCGGAAGTACATCAAATGTTCCATTTTCTTCCATTTTACGGATATCGAATAAACGATCAACACGACGACGAATTGTTTTGAAGTTTGTAAGCATTCCTCCAAGCCAACGTTGGTTTACGTATAATTGACCTGAGCGTGTTGCTGCTTCTTTAATTGCATCTTGTGCTTGCTTTTTCGTTCCGACAAAAAGTACACGTCCACCATCTTCACTAATTTGACGAAGACGATCATATGACTCATCGATTAATTTCGATGTTTTTTGTAAATCGATAATATAAATTTTGTTACGCTCTGTAAAGATGTACGGTGCCATCTTTGGGTTCCAGCGGCGTGTTTGATGTCCGAATTGAACACCTGATTCAAGTAATTGTTTCATTGGAATAACTGCCATTTGTTATTCTCCTCCTTTTGTTATACTTCCATCCATTTCAACGTATTATTTCACTGAGTATTCTCAGCACACGAACTAATACTCCACAGACGTGCTTTTTTTATTTAAGCCTATAAAATTTTATCATATTTCTTCATAAATTACAATGGATTTCTAATACTTTTCATCTTTATATAAAAAACAGAGCTCAGGCTCTGTTCAATATTTATCTATCACCATGAATAAGGTAATCCAAAGTATGATTCTGTTGGATAAAGACCAGGACCTGATGATGCACCTCTATCTATCCATTTTCCACCTGAACCAGCATCTCCTACTTCAACATGAAGATGCACACCAAATGACATACCAGTATTCCCAGCATTTCCTACTACTTGTCCTTTAGAAACACGCTCACCTATACCAACATTAGATTGTCCTGACATATGTTGGTACAATAATGTTTTTAATCCACGACCATCATCGAATGCAATTGCTACAAGCCATCCTCGTGCACGATTATATTTACTCGCTACAACAACACCATCAACCATTGAGTAGAGCGTTGTGTTTCCTCGTGGTGCGTAGTCTGTTCCATTGTGTGGAATAGTATGCCATGAACTTTCACCATAAGCAGCTGTTAAAATTGCATGATTGAGCGGATAAACGACTCCACTGTTCGGTTTTGTTGGAACATTAGGTTGATTATTATTTGATGGCGTACTACTATTCTGATTATTTTGTTGTGCATTCCCCTGATTGCTAGGTTTTGTCACTTCTGGGCGAATCGGTGTCACCGGAATACGATTCAATTCATTTTTTATCTTCTGCATCTCTTGTTCAGATAATACTTGATCTTCTTTGACATTGTGTTCTTCTTGTTCTAATTTCTGCTGACTTGCTTTAAATTCTTCGATTTTCGCTGTGTTTTCTTGAATAAGTTTCTCTTGACTCACTTTAAAAGATTCTAATTCATTTTTGGTTTTTTCCGTTTGAAATTTATTTTCTAAAACTTGTTTATGTTGAGCATCATACGTTTTAACAAGTTTTTGATCATTGTCGGTTAATTCATTCACCGCCTGTGTTCTTTCAATCATATCAGTAATTGATGAAGAATCTGCAATGAAATTAATATTTTGATTCGTTTCATACATTAACTGCATCGTCACAAGACGATTGCTCATTATCTTTTCAGTTGCTTTCATTGTTTCTTGAAGTTGTTTACTTTGAGTATCTAATAAAACTATTGTCTGTTTTGCCGCTTCAATTTGAGCATTATAAGTCGCTACTTGAACTTGGAGATTCTGGACTTCAGCAACCAATGCATCAGTTTGTGATTTTGTATCAGCAATTTGAGACTGTAATTTCTTTCGCTCTTCAGTTGCATTAGAAATTTCCGTTTGACAGTCTTCTACGCTCGTACAAGCATATACTACACTCGGCGTAGCAAAGCTGCTAAAAACCGCACTCAATAGACAGAAAATACAGATAACTATTTGTTTATAACTTGTGCGCATCGGATATTTCTCCTCTCATTTTCATCATTACTATCATATCTTTTTTTATTGAAAAAGTCAAACTATCGACAGCTTGTTTGAAAACAAAAAACGATTATTAAAAATAATCGTTTTTATGTATTCTTACCATGAATACGGTATTCCAAAATAGCTTTCTGTAGGATAAAGTCCCGGCCCTGCTGAGGCTCCGCGATCAATCCAAGTTGGTGAACCACCAACCATTTTTGCATCTCCTACTTCAGCGTGTAAATGAACTCCCGTAGATTGACCAGTACTACCTGCAACACCTACAGCCTGTCCTTTTTTTACGACACTTCCAATTGAAATTCCTGCAGAAGCTAAATGTTGATACATCAATGTTTTATATCCAGTACCATCATTAAACGCAATAGCAATTAAATATCCTCGTGCGGAGTTATACAAGTTCGCAACGATAACTCCATCGACCATCGAATAAACTGTTGAATCTCCAAGTGGCGCAAAATCAGTTCCATTGTGTGCGATAGAATGATATTGGTTTTCACCATATGAAGCTGTTGTCCAACCGTGGTTTAGTGGCCGCATTCCGCCATTTGAACTCGGACTTGTTGGTATTCCTTTAGAAAATGCTGATTGGATTTCATGCAATTGTGATTCCGAAAGTTCTTGACTCACGGAAACTTGATTTTCTTCTGCTTCAAGTGCAGAAATTTTTTGACGGTATTCATCAATTTTGCTTTGTTTTTCTTGTTGGAATTTTTCTTGTTCAACTTTATAAATTTCTAATTGCTTTTTCTGTTGCTCAGTTTCAACTTTGTTTGCTAATACTTGTTGATTCTGAAAATCATATTGCACTACTAGTTTTTGATCACTTTCAGTTAATGCTGAAACAGTTTGTGTTCGTTCTATCATTTCAGTAATAGAAGAAGAATTGGCAATAAAATTTAAATTTTGATTTGATTCATATGCTAATTGATTCTCAACTAGACGTTTTTTTAAAATTTCTTCTGTTTCTTTCATACTTTTAAGCAATGCTTTACTTTGAGCATCAAGCATTTCTATTTTACTTGTTGCTCCATCAATTTGTTGTGTATATGTTGCAATTTGACGGACAATATTTTCAACTTCACTTTGCAATGAATTAACTTCTGACTTTGAATTTGTTATCTCTTGTTCGAGTTGCTTTCTTTTGTCACTTGCTGAATTTATTTCATTTTGACATT
Organism: Culicoidibacterales bacterium; assembly: GCA_051649665.1. Taxonomy (GTDB): domain Bacteria; phylum Bacillota_I; class Bacilli_A; order Culicoidibacterales; family JBOFHN01; genus JBOFHN01. The sequence goes on along the minus strand of JBOFHN010000081.1, from coordinate 3,019 downwards.
CACTCACTGTATTACAAGCTTGAATAGACAAAGGAGATATAGTTGAAAAAACACCACCTATTAGAACGATGATTAATATTCCACTTAACCATTTTAATTTCTTTTGCATTTCATCACTCCCATTCTTTTCCAATAGAAACATCGTACTATATCCTGTTTTTTTTGTCAAAATATCCGATACTTTCTACAAAAAAGTGAGTGATACAATTTTACCACTCACTTTTATATTATTAAAATTTAATACGCTCTAAATTCCAAATATCTTCTACATATTCTTGAATTGTACGATCACTTGAGAAGAATCCTGAATTTGCGATATTTAATACAACGCGACGGAACCACTCATCTTGATTTTTAAATACTTTTGAAACTTCGTTTTGAGCATCAACATATGCTCCAAAATCGGCAAGTACAAAGTACTCATCATTACGGTCAAGAATTTCTTCACGAATAGAAGCAAATGCATCTCCTGGAAGTTCTCCATAGAAACTTGTTTCTCCATCACAGATTTGATCAAGAACTTTTTTAATACGGATATCTTTTTCATAGTATGAACGTGCATTATATGTTCCACTTTCACGAAGTGCAACAACTTCTGGTGTTTCCATACCGAAGATAAAGCAATTCTCTTTCCCTGCAAGTTCTGCAATTTCAACGTTTGCTCCATCCATTGTACCAAGTGTCAATGCACCATTCATCATGAATTTCATGTTTCCAGTTCCTGATGCCTCTTTTCCTGCAGTTGAAATTTGTTCTGAAATATCAGCAGCTGGGAAAAGAATTTCGGCAAGTGATACATTATAGTTTGGCATAAATACAACTTTTAATTTTTGGTTAACAGCTGAATCATTATTGATTTTCATCATCAAACGATTAATAAGTTCGATAACATCTTTTGCAAAATGATATGCTGGTGCTGCTTTTGCGGCAAAGATAAATGTACGTGGTGCGATATCAAGATTTGGATTCGCTTTTAATTCATTGTATAAGTGCATAACATGTAATACATTGAGTAATTGACGTTTGTATGCATGAAGACGTTTAATTTGAATATCGAAAATTGAATCTGGATTCACTTCAACACCAAGTGTTTCTTTAATGCGCGCTGCAAGAATTTGCTTACGGCTACGTTTTACTTCGATCACTTGTTTACGGAATGCAGCATCATCTGCATATGGAATTAATTTTTTGAATTCTCCCTCTGGAAGATTAATCCAACGTTCTCCGATTGTTTCATCGAGAAGAGTTTTCATTTGTGGATTACAGTAAGCTAACCAACGACGGTGTGTAATACCATTTGTTTTATTATTGAATTTTGTTGGATAAAGTTCATTGAACTCTTTCATTTCTTGTTCTTTAAGAATCTCAGTATGAAGGGCTGCAACACCATTTACACTGAAACTTCCTGCAACAGCAAGATGCGCCATACGAACTGTTCCATCTCCAATAATTGCTAACTTTTCAACAATTGCTTCATCATTGTAATGATCCATTACAAATGCACGATAACGAGTATCAATTTCTTGAATAATTTGATAAATACGTGGCAGAAGTGTTTCGATATATCCAATTGGCCAACGTTCAAGAGCTTCCGCAAGGATTGTGTGGTTTGTGTAGGCCACTGTACGATTCGTAATTGCCCACGCTTCATCCCACGTCATATTGTACTCATCAATAAAAATACGAACCATTTCAGGGATAACAAGTGTTGGATGTGTATCATTGATTTGGATTACAATTTTATCATCTAAGTTAGCAAATGTTCCATGTTCTTTGAAGTGTTTGTTTAAAATACGACGCACTCCAGCAGCTGAGAAGAAATATTGTTGCTTAACACGAAGCATTTTCCCTTCTTCAGTTGAATCATCTGGATAAAGGAATTCTGAAATCATACGTACTTCTTTTTCATATTTTTCAAATGCTTCACCAATTGGGAATGTTTCCGATGGTACGGCTTTCCATAAACGAAGTGCATTTGTTGTTGTTGTATCATAACCAACAACTGGAACTTCAAATGGAACCGCTTGTACTTTCATCGTATCAACAGTGCGGTATTTAACTAAACCATTTTCTTCATACGATTCAACGTGTCCATAAAATTCAATTGTTTGTGTATCTTCTGGATGAACAGTTTCCCACTCATAATTTGCATTTTCAAGCCATTTATCAGGATACTCAACTTGTTTGCTATTCTCAATTGATTGTTTGAAGAAACCGTATGTATAACGAAGACAGTTTCCGTGACCTGGATATCCAAGTGACGCAATTGAATCAAGGAAACAAGCTGCAAGTCGACCAAGACCACCATTCCCAAGTCCTGCATCGCTCTCTTCTTTTTCAAGTTGATGAATATCAACACCAAGTTCTGCAAGTGCTTCTTCAACAACACCATAAATACCCATATTCATAAGGTTGCTTGTGAGTAAACGACCAATTAAGAATTCCATTGAGAAATAATGAAGTTCTTTCATGCTATTTTTACTTACTTGCGTATTCGATGTTTGTTGATTTTCTTTCGCGAAATCACGTGTTACTTTTCCAAGCGTGTTGTATAATTCAAACGCTGAAGCTTCACTTACATCTTTTCCGAATCGCTTCCCTAAGTACTCGACATATGTCGATTTAAATTCATTCTTATCTAAAGTCATCATTTATGTAAACCTCCGCATATAACTGCAATTATTTTTTACAATACATATCGTAACAATTTTATAACTGTGGCGTCAAGTAAACTTCCGATGTTACCGTTAACATTTAAAAAAGCTATTTGATTCTATAAACCAAATAGCTTTTTTTTGTTAGAAACAAGCTGTTATTTCACAGAATTCACAACATCCATAACCACTTTTTCAATATCATTCGCTTTAGCTAGAGCATCTGTTTGTGTTGTTGCTTTTGTACCAACATATACTTTTGCTTTAGGTTCCGTTCCACTTGGACGTAAGCAGAACCAAGAACCACTTTCAAGTACGAACTTCAATACATCAGCTTTAGGTAATTCTAATTGCTTTTCTGTATT
>JBOFHN010000080.1:0-36282 GCA_051649665.1 Culicoidibacterales bacterium | reverse complement strand
ATCACGTACTCTCTTACCGAACTTTTAATTTCTAACTCTTCATATAACTCACGTTCTAAAGCCTCTTGTGGTGTTTCACCTTCTTCAATTTTACCACCAGGAAATTCAAAATAGCCTTCTAAAAAACCGCTTCCTCGTTCAGCTGAAAAGACAGTTTTATCTTTGTAAATAATTGCTGCTACAACTTCAATTTTTTTCATGTATATACCTCAACTAAAAACTATTTTTCTACCCCTCACTCAACTCACCATTCATATTCATTTCCATCACACGCTCAATATCATCAAATTCTGTACATCTTGCGAGCGTGTACATCAACTTCGTAATTGCTGCTTCTGGTGTCATGTCATTTCCACTTACGATGTTCATCTCTGTCATTAAATGGTTTGTTTCATACACACCTTCTTCAATTCCACCACGTTCACATTGTGTTACATTGACAACGATAATATCACGTTTACGTAATTCAATGAGTAATTGTAAAAACTCTGATGTTGTCGGTGCATTCCCGCTTCCGTATGTCTTTAATACAATACCGCGCGGTGCATGTTCACTTTGAATCAACGGCATCATCATTTCAGGATTAAAGCCTGGAAAGAGATCAAATGTAAATACACGTTCTTCCATTTTAGTATCAATGAAAAACGGTGCTTTCGCTCGATTAACTTGGATATGTTCTCTATAAAATTTAATCTCAGAACCGGCAATTGCGAGTGGTTCACTATTTGGTGCATCAAATCCTGCATAATTTGATGAATCAACTTTTCGTGTTCTATTTCCACGTAATAATACATCACGGAAAAAGATACACACTTCCGGAAGAATCGAAAGATTAGGATTTTCAGCGTAACTTTCCTCGACGATTGCAATCGCTGTGAGGACATTTTGAACACCATCACTTCGCGTTTTCAAAATTGGTAATTGTGCACCTGTTAAAATGACTGGTTTTGTTAAATTCTTCAACATAAATGACAATGCACTCGCTGTATAAGCCATCGTATCTGTTCCATGTAAAATAACAAAACCTTTATACTTACTATAATTCGCTTCAATAATCTCCGCGATTTCCTGCCAAAGGCGAATTGTCATATTCGATGAATCAACGATTTCCGAGAGTGATATATACTCAACATCCAATTGGTCAAAGAAAGCATAGTTCGTCGTGACTTCTTGCCACGTCTTTGCCGGAACTAATGGACTTGCTGTATCGTTTGGGATGGAATGGACCATGCTTATTGTTCCACCCGTATTAATGATTAATGTCTTTTGCACTATATCAGTCCTTTCACTCCGTACATTATACCATATTTTCAAAAAAAATAATTGTTTTGTTATTATTTTAATATAAATATAAACAAAAGCATGAATCTTTTTAGACTCACGCTTTTGTTTTTTTCAATAAATTCGCAACCCCACCAATAATTCCTGCATCATTGAAATGTGTACAAGCTTTTACTTTTGCAAGTTCTACTTCTAACTGATCTTCATATTCTGCACGAATAATTTCGATGTTATCATTAATCTTTTCAATAAACCCTTCACGCTTGCTAATTGCCCCTCCAACAAGCACAACTTCTGGATCAAATGAAACGATTAAATTAAATATCCCTGTTGATAAGTGATCATAAAATGCTTCTATAATTTGATTAGCGAGCACTTCACCAGATTCTGCACGTTCAAAAATGGTTTCACCATCAAGTGTTTCACCACTTTGTTCTTGATACATTCGAATCAGTCCACCAAATACTGAACCTGTTCGACTGAGCATCGTATTATCTGGATCTTCCTTCGCTTTCGCACACATCTTCTGAAATCCAAATTCACCAGCCATATAGCGACTTCCACGGTAGAGTTTGTTATCGATGACAATCGCTCCACCAATACCTGTCCCAACTGCAACAACGAGGAAATTTTCATGCGTTTTGCCACTTCCCGTCCAAAGTTCTGCGAGTGCTGCACAGTTCACATCATTTTCAACGGCAATAGGACCTGTATAAAATTTGCTAATTTCCTCAATCATGTTCATTCCATAACAATCGAACAAGGCACCGGCTGTAATCATAAGCCCCTCATCACTGATTATACCAGGTGCACTAATACCAACACCTTCAATATCTGGATACATATTGCAGATTGGCTTAAGCGCATTTAAAAGTCCAATCTTCGTCTTTGGTGTAGGCACTTTATTTGATTCGATTATATTTCCTTGGCAGTCGATTAAACCATATTTTATATCTGTTCCGCCAATATCAATTCCAATGTAATGTTCCATCATTATATTCCTTTCTTCTGTAAAGAAAAGAGCCTCTAAAAGAGCCTCTTCTCAATAAAATTTTTCATATTATCATTTTACATTTTTCACTACTTATCGGCTTTTAAGCGGTGTAATTCAATAATTTCAATTGCAAGATCTTTTGCTACAATTGTTGTCATTAAATGATCTTGCGAGTGGAGCAAGAGCAGTGATATTTCAGCACTATTCCCACCTGCTTCTTCTTGTAAAAGTTTTGTTTGGATATGATGTGCTTTATTTAAAGCCTCTTCAGCTTCCTCAATTTTTATATCAGCACCTTCAAAATCTCCATCTTTCGCCTTATAGATTGCTTCCATAACAAGTGATTTAGCATCCCCTGCATGTAAAATCAGTGGCATAATAACTTCTCCAACAAATACTTCATTCATACAATCGCCTACTCTCCGATGAGTGCAAGTGCATCATCTAAAATTTTCTCACCATTCATCATTCCATACGCTTGCATATTCATGACTTGTACAGGAATCCGTCCATCAACAAGTTCTTTCATTTTTGGTTCAATAAATCGAACTTGTGGACCAAGAAGTAAAATATCTGCTTTTTCATGCTCACGCTTTGCTTCACTTTCGCCAACGGCCCAAATTGTTACTTCAAGATTGCGTTTGGCTGCTGCTTCTTGCATTTTTTTCACAACGATACTCGTTGACATTCCAGCAGCACAGACAAGTAAAATATTTTTCATAATCGATTCTCCTTATTTTATAAAATTATGCTGTTTGTAAATTTGCTTCCATTTCTTTAACAAGTGATTTGTCATATAAACGTACGAATGGATACCAGATAATTACTGAAACAACCACACATAACAACGCTGTTAATAATGCTCCAACACTTCCACCAGATGATGTAAATGCTGCAAGTCCTACTGGCGAAGTCCAAGGAACTGACGCGTATAAATAACCCGCAAAACCTGTTGCTGTTAATACATAAGCGATTGTTCCTGAAATCATTGGGGCAAGAAAGAATGGAATAATTAAGAATGGATTATACACAAGTGGAACCCCGAAGATAATCGGTTCATTAATATTGAAAAATCCTGGAATAATTGACGAGCGCCCTATTGCTTTGAGTTGTGGTGATTTTACAAGGAAGGCAAGGACAAATGCAAGACCGAGCGTCCCACCAGAACCACCAATCCATACGTATGAATTCATAAATTCCCCTGCGATAACTTGTGTTGCATGTTGACCATTTGAAATGGCTGTTGCATTCGCTGTCATATTTACAAGAAGTAATGGTGATACAATGTTTCCAATAATCGCTGCTCCATGAATCCCAACTACCCATAATGCAATCGTGATGAAAATCATAAGCATTAATCCAGGCCACGTACTAATCATATTCGCAAGGAAACCAAATGGTAATGAAATCACACCATGAATATCTGTTCCAAAATAAACAAGTACACCATTGATAAGAATCACTGAAAATGCAATAAGAAATCCTGGAATCAACGCTGCAAATGAACGTGATACACCTTCTGGAACACCTTCTGGCATTTTAATCGTAATATTTTTCACCATACAGAAGCGATAAATTTCTGTTGCGAGGAATCCCATTAAAATTGCCACGAATACACCCTGACCACTAAAACGTATAATATTTCCGTATTGAAATGTAACTCCACCCATTGTTCCAACAGCTGCTTTCATCGGTACATCTGGTGCATATACAAAATTCCCAGCAGTATAGACAACTTGAACACACGTAGTTAAAAATCCAAAAATAGCAAGAAATGCTGCATTAAGTGGGTTAATATTCACACCATCTTCATCACGATATACCTCAGCGAGATAATATGCGGTTGCAAGACAAAAGAAAATTGAAATTGCTCCGAGTGACATCATCGTCACAGCGCTTGTTAATCCACTAAAGCGCAAAACTGTTTCATCAAAAAATGCTTTCGTACTTGGAAATGACGTTGGAATATTATTCACAACAAGGAACATTGATCCAACAATTGTAAATGGGACTGATGCCATCCCTGCGTTCATGATTGCCTTAATATATTTCATACGTGCAATCTTTGTCATTGGTGACATGAGTGTTTTTTCAAGTAGATTAAATAGTTTTTCCATAATTAACACCTTCCATTATATAGTATATTCTTTTAAATCAGCAAGTCGTTTTGAAATAGCATCTTGATTTCGTTCAATGCGATCAATTTGTTTCAGAGACAAAAACGATAACAAAATACTTCCACATAAAATCAAAGTTAAAATCATTTGATTCATTACCGCGGCTTGTATGTACGGAAAGAAAAAATGACAATTGATCCACAACATTCCAATTTCAAATGCTGTTACAATCATATTCAATTGAAAAAATTGAACAATATGCTTCACACTCGCATCAGGGTTATTTTGTAGTTTAAGCATTGTAAAATATGGAATCAAAACAAGAGCGATCATTACTGTTGGAACAATCAAGACTATTGTTGGTTGCATCAATAATGATGCAAACCAATACACATTCGAGAAACAAAGTACAGCAAGAAAGTAGCGAATATAAATATATCGCGTATATTTCATTGATTGTTCATACTGCTTTTTACGAGTTGTTTCCAATTGCTTCTTTTCATCCAATCGCTTCACACTCTTATTTTTCATACCATAACACTCCCTTATTCTTCAATCAGTGATGCTCCATTTGTTGCTATCACTTCTTGATACCAAAAATATGATTTTTTCTTACGGCGCTCAAGATTATTTTCATGATCAATATAAATAAATCCATATTGTTTTTTATATCCATTTAACCATGAAAGTAAATCAGTAAACGACCACATGTAATATCCTTTTAAATTAATTCCTTCATTGAGAACATCTACACATGCAAGAAGATGTCGTTTCACATAATCAATTCGCATATCATCTGGAATGCTTCCATCCGATTCTACAGGATCTACTGCGCCTAGTCCATTTTCTGTAATATAGATTGCAATATCACCGTATCGCACCTGAATTCGACGCATTGCATCAGCAAGACCTTCGGGGTGAATTGCCCAGTCCCAATCTGTATGTTCAACATTTGGATTACGAACATATTTCCAACGACCAGGTTCACCATTTTCAGCTTGCGATCCTTTTTTGCCATCAGTGTTCATTCCTTGAAAACCGACACCTTCAGGATTGGCTGCATACATCGCTGATTGATAATAGTTAATACCAATAAAATCATTAAGTGGGGCCGCTTGTTTTAGAAGCACCATATCTTCACTGCAAGGCATTTCAAACCCACAATCCTGCATATACATTTCAAGTGTTTCTTTTGGATACTCACCTTTTAAAACAGGATCATAAAACCAATAGAAATTTTGCCCTTCTGCAATCGCACATGCTTTTAAGTCTTCTGGATTATCACTTGCAGGATAAGAAGGATTAATAACATGTGTAATTCCAATTTCACCCGCAATCACTTTTTTCTCTGCTACAAGTTGTTTGTATAAGAGTACCGTTTTTGCATGGGCGATAAATACATTGTGTGAAACATTTAATGCACGTTTTTCATCTCTCACACCCGGTGGATGTAATGCAATTTTATAGCCAAGATTTGTAAAAACAATCATCTCATTAAAAGTAATCCAATGCTTCACTCGATCTCCCAGTGCTTCAAACATCACCTTAGCAAATTCGACAAAGTCATCCGCAATTTGACGATTCTCCCATCCACCTTCATCCTGTGATACCTGTGGAAGATCCCAATGATACAATGTTACAAAAGGAACAATGTCATATTTAAGTAATTCATCAACAAGATCAGAATAAAATTGAACTCCTTTTAAATTTACTTCTCCTCGACCTTGTGGAAAAATCCGTGTCCACGCAATTGAAAAACGGTAACTTTTTAACCCTTGCTCTGCCATCAACTTCACATCTTCCTGATAGCGATGATAATGATCTACAGCAACATCACCATTTGTACCTTCAAATGTCGTTCCAGGAAGATGTGCATACACATCCCATATTGAAGTCCCTTTACCATCTTCTTGATACGCACCTTCTACTTGATAAGAAGCACTTGCTGCACCAAAAAGAAAGCCTTTTGGAAATATCGTTTTGTCACTCATTTCGTAACCCCTTTCATTCTTTATGATTCAATGATACACCATTCTTTCTTGTTTTGCAAGTGTTTTCTTATTAAATTTTATTGTTTTTTATTGTTTTGGATTTAAAGTTTGACGAAATTAGATAAAAAACGTATAATGAATATATAATTATAAAAGATATTGGAGAATATATATGTTAGCATCTGAACGTATTTTAGAAATAGAGCGCCTTGTTCTAAAAAATGGAAAAGCTACCGTTTTAGAACTTGCAGAATTATTTCAAGTTTCACCGGATCTTATTCGAAAAGATTTAAGAAAATTTGAACACAACGAACGTATTCAACGTGTTCATGGTGGGGCTATTTTAAAACGAAATACTCCTATGCCAACAAGTATTGAATCAAGACTCTATCTTCATATTGAAGAAAAGCGTCACATTGCTCAAAAAGCAGTTGAACTTATCGGCGAAAAAGAAATTATATTTCTCGATATTTCATCTGTTTCCTACTATATTGCTGAAATTCTTCAAACATTAACACGGAAAATCACCGTAATTACTAATATGCTTGCTGTTACACAACTCCTCTCAAAATCCGAACATATTCAAGTCATTTCAATTGGTGGTGAACTTGATCGCTATCTTGGAGGATATATTGATAGTTTTGCACAATCACAAGTTAAACAATTTATTACTGACATCGCCTTTATCGGAACTGGTGGCCTGAATACGACAAATGATTCGCTCTCAATTCACAACATTACTGATGGGCAAATGAAACAAGCAATCATTTCAATGTCAAAACATCCATATATCATTGCAGCACAAGAACATTTTTCATCTGACGCACGGTATATATTTGACTATTTAAGCAATGTCAGTGGTGTTATTACCGATTTCAATGTAACAAAAGATACGATAACTGCATTTCAAAAAGCGGAAATCGATTTGATTTATTAATAAACAAAAGACAGAAGTAATACTTCTGTCTTTTGTTTTTATCGATATACCCAAACTGGTGTTCCAGCTGATACTGTATCATATAATACTTTTACATCTTTATTTCTCATGTTCACACATCCGTGTGATCCTTCGGTTTGATAGTATGTTCCACCATATCTTGCATATGGCTTCCATCCCTCAGCATCATGAAATCCATAACCGTTACTTTCAAATGGAATCCAATAATTCACCTTTACATTATAATCTTGTTTCCCTGTATAGCCAACTGTTGCACCTCTTAACGTTGCACCTTGTTGTTTATATAATATTTGAAACATACCATTCACTGTCGGTGTATTTTTCGAAGGCGATTCCATACCCGTTACAATGTCTGCTGCAAGTACTACTTTATCTCCTTGATAAATCCATAATTTTTGTTGTGGAATACTCACTTCAATAAAATGAGAACTTGTTTTCGTTATTTTAGAACCGGTATTTGTATATACAAATGAACCTTCGGCATTTGGTTTTACTACTGGTGAATAATCAATTCCTTTTCCACTTTCAATCGCTTTCTTGACAGTTTCCACCTCAGCCATTACATCCATTGATAATATATTATTTGCTGTTGCAATCATCTTTGCAACCCCACCACCAAATTCAACTGTTGGCGCAGCAGCAGTTCCACCTTGAGATTTAATATAGGCATTATTAAATTCACGCAATAATTTTTCTATTCCCTCCGCAGAAACTGATACTTTTTTTGTTTTGTCATCAATTGTCAATAAACTTGATTTTTGTTTTGCTGTTAGTACTTTTTTCTCAGCTCCTAACTTAATTGCAACAGGTGTATCAATATATGTTTGTGCTTCTTGTTTTATTTTTTCAAAATCTTTTTCTGAGGTTACCGGTGGAATCGTACATTTAGAAACATCAATTGTCAACTCACCTTTATCAAGTGCTGATTTGATTTTTTGAAATGTAGCTTCCTCATCAAGTTGCGTTCCACCTTTTTCAGGTTCAATTACAACTCCAGATTCTCCTACCGTGATTTTTGCATCATTTGTTGCTACACGTTTACTATTATCAAATAATCCAACATCTGTTAAGCGTTGTTTCAATAATTCACCATTAATCGTCATATTGACATGCAAATCGAGAACATTTTTTGTAAAAATTTGAACCGGCCATTTCCATACATTTGTCTGTAATTTCAAATCTTTTACTGCAGAGTCGATTGAATATTCTGGTTCAATTGATTTCATCGGAATATTAAATTTTTCATTTTTATCAGCTGTGATAATTACAATTTCTTTTCCCTCTATCACCTGCTTCATATAGCTGTCAATATCAGTGTATTTTTTAATTCCTGTTTTCTGATCATTATATACAACAGTTTTTAAAACATGTGATGAATAAAAGAACACACCCGCAAAATAACTTGCAGCAAGTAATATCGCTAATACGACTGAAACAATAGCTATTCTTTTTTTCGTGAAAAATGTTTTCTTATCTTTTTGTTTGCGCTGCTTTTTTTTATTGCTTCGACTTTGCATGGATAATGCCCCTTATCTTTTTAATTTTATAAATTCTATTATATCAAACTACGAGTGATTTGTCACACGCGTTCATATTTTTCAATTGTATTTTTCATATCTTCAATTGCGCGTTGTGCATATGCTGCCTTTTTTTCTTTTTTCTTCACTTTTCCAACTAAGTCTTCATACAAACCAAAGTTTGCATTCATCGGTTGAAAGTAAGTGCTGTCGGCATGGGTAATATAATAAGCTAAACTCCCAAGTGACGTTGTTTTTGGCATGATTACCAACTCTTCTCCTAAAAGCATTCTCGCCATATTTAATCCGGCAAGAAGACCTGATGCACCACTTTCAACATAACCCTCAACACCTGTCATTTGACCTGCAAAAAAGAGATTTGCATTACTCTTTGATTGAAATGTTGGATTGAGTAAAATGGGAGAAGCAATATATGTATTTTTATGCATAACACCATAACGAACAATTTCTGCATTTTCAAGTCCTGGTATCATTTGAATCAATCTTTTTTGCTCAGACCATTTTAAATGCGTTTGAAATCCAACAATATTATACAAACTCGCTGCTGCATTATCTTGTCGTAATTGAACAACTGCATGCGGTCGTTTATTATCTTGATGTGGATTTTCAAGTCCAACTGGTTTCATCGGTCCATATAGTAATGTTTGAGGTCCACGGCGTGCAATTTCTTCAAAAGGCATACATCCCTCGAAGAAAACTTCTTTCTCAAAGTCTTTTGGTGGAACAATTTCTGCATGGATAAGCGCATCGTACCATGCTTCAAACTCTTCTTGATCCATCGGACAATTCAAGTACGCTGCTTCACCTTTATCGTATCTTGATTTTAAATAAACTTTAGAAAAATCAATACTTTCTTTTGTAATCACTGGTGCTGCTGCATCATGAAAATAAAGATGCTCTCTTCCCGCTAATTTCGCAATCTCTTCTGAAAGGGTATCAGATGTTAACGGTCCTGTTGCAATAATCGTTGGATAATCAGTTGGAATCACTTTTATCTCCTCACGGATAATCTCAACAAGCGGATGATTCTCAAGCTTTTGGGTCATCATTTTCGCAAATTGTTCACGATCGACTGCAAGTGCACCACCTGCTGGAACTGATGTTTCACTAGCAACACTCATCATCAATGAGTCAAATAAGCGCATTTCATTTTTCAATACACCAACCGCATTTGCCATTCCATCTGCTCGAAATGAGTTGCTACAAACAAGTTCTGCAAAGTCTCCCGTTGTATGTGCGGGTGTCATTTTATGTGGACGCATTTCGTACAAGCGTACAGCTATACCTCGCTTTACGAGTTGCCATGTGGCTTCACATCCTGCAAATCCTGCTCCGATTACATTTACTTTCATGTTTATATTCCTCTCACTTCTCACAAAAGAGGTACCGAGGTACCTCTTTTATATTTTGTTCTATTTTAATTATTATAGTGTATTTCTTCTCGATATGATATCGGCTGATAATATGCAATTTCTGCATTTGGTTTATCATCATGTTTAATTTTATTTTGTACAACAACGCTCTCAACATATTCCGCATGATTGAGTAGCATCGTAATGATACCATATGCGATTAATGAAAGTACCGTTTGAAAAAGGAAAAACAACCAATATCCGGAAAGACTTGTCATCAGCCAAAATGCCGCCAAGAAAAAGAATCCAGATGTTACAAGTGCACTTAGAAAAAGACCAACTTTCAATGACTTTTCAAATGTTGAAATACTCATCACTCGAATTTTATTAATTTTCATAAGTGATGCACTTAAATATATAAATGCTATTATTCCTAAAATAATAAATAATGTGTAAATTACACAAAGTATCAACATTTCAAATCCACTAAAACGTCGGATATCTGCTCCATGAATGAATCCTAAATTAGTTAATTCAAAAAGCAACGTAATATTAAACAGTGTGAAAATACTCATCATAATCATCGCTCCGATGAGTTGTATTTTCATCTTTTCACGCTTTTTAAGTAAGTGATATTGATCTTGTCGAATCGCTTCTTGCATGTGTAATTGCTCTTCTGAATATTCCGGAACCTGAATAATACGACCGATTCTTTGGACAGTTTGTACTTCTGTTTCCGACTGTTGATCCGGTGTTATATACTGGGGAGTAAATACATGTGTTGGTTCACTATTTTGAATTGTTATTTCTTCATTTTCTCTTTTATATTCCCGTTGTCCCTCGTCTGTAAAATGTTCATTCATCATTGATATAGCCCCCTCTACACAATTTTCTTTATTATACATTTTTTAATAAAAGAAGTAAAGATAATCAAACTACTCCACATGCGCAAGATAGTTTTGTAAATGTTGAGCTGCAATTGCTCCATCTCCCGTCGCTGTTACAATTTGGCGAAGGAATTTTTGACGTACATCACCAATTGCATATACACCTGGAATTTTCGTTTGCATATTTTCATCTGTGATGATATACCCTGCTTCATCACAAATATCAAGTTCTTGAAACATCGAAGATACTGGATCTGCACCAACATAGATAAATACGCCTGAGGCATCGATTGAAGATGTTTCATTTGTTTGATTTTGAATTGTAATGATGCGACTTACTTTATTATTTTCGCTCTCTACTTCAACAATTTCAGTATTATATAATATTTCTATGTTATCGCATGATTCAATTTTTTTCTGGAGTAATTTCTCTGCACGTAAATAATCTTTACGAACAAGAATCGTCACTTTGTTAACAAGTTTTGAAAGATGATAGCTCTCTTCAATAGCCGAGTTTCCACCACCAACAACAACAACATCTTTACCACGGAAAAACGCTCCATCACAAATGGCACAAAATGAAACACCACGACCAAGATTTTCTTTTATCCCTGGGGCTGGAAGTGATCGCTCTTTTGTTCCAGTTGCAATCAGAACTGTCTTCCCTGTATACACTGTTTCATTTGTAAGAACAACTTCACGAACACCACCGTTGATGCGAACTTGTTTCACATCACCCATCGCATATTGTGCGCCGAGTGCTGTTGCTTGTTTATACATATCTTGTGAAAGTTGCATCCCTGTAATCATCTGCACACCTGGCCAGTTTTCAATTTCAGCCGTTGTCATCATTTTTCCACCTGGTGCTCCTTTTTCAAGTAGTAACACTTTTAAATTTGCCCGTGCAGTATATGTGGCTGCCATCATTCCCGCTGGTCCTGAACCAATAATAATTACATCATATATTGTTTGTTCCATCATGTTTAATTCTCCTCTGTTTATTACTGTATTGTATTTTCATTATAACAAAACGGGGTATTTTCTTCTGAAATAATGCTCATTGTTTCGTTTTTAAATCATTGTATAGCACCATCTCATACCTTTTTTTACGACGCCACCACATACAGAAAATTGAAGTGATAATAATGACAATTCCAATTGTAATCGCGATTGGAATATTCGTATTCGGTATAAGCAGTGCATCTGTTCTGAGCATTTCAATTAATGCACGACCAATTGAATACCAAATAAAGTAAAAGAGTGCCATTTCACCAATCAGGCGACCTTTTAAATTACGGATAACAAAATACATCAGCGCTACACCGATAATATTCCAAATCATCTCGTATAAAAATGTTGGATGATAATACGCTCCAACGCCTGTTGGACAAAATGATTGGGGTGTTGGACAAATGTACATTTGATTTACAATCACATCAGGTAGATGTAGTACTTGACTTAAAAATTCACGCGTCGTTTCTGGACCGTGGGCTTCCTGATTAAAAAAGTTGCCAAGACGACCAAAAATTTGACCAATCGGTATTGTCAAGGCTGCAATATCTGCAATAACAAATGGATGTTTTAATTTTTTGATCTTTGTTAAATAAAAGAAACCAAAAATAAATGCTGTGAATAAACCACCGTGAATCGCAAGACCACCTTCATTAATTGCAAAAATGCTCAGTGGATTTGATTTATAGTGATCGAACTCAAAGAAAACATAATACAATCGAGCTCCAATAATTGAAAGTGGCAGTCCATACATGAATAAATCGAGGAAAAATTCGCTATTTAAGCCGAATTTTTTCCCTTCTTTTTGCGCTGCAAACAATGCGACAAATGCACCAAAAAGGATACATACCGCATACCAACGCACACTAATTGGACCAAGTTGTAATGCAATAGGTTGAAGTGGTTCCATACTCATTTTCTCCTGTTCTATTTATTCTTTTGAATTGATTCATTTAAACGGTCGATAAACTCTTTAGCACTATCATCGCCATTTTCTTTTAATTGATAATTAAGTACTGCAGCTTCAATAATACTCGCAGTGCTTCGCCCTGGTCGAATTGGAACGAGTATTTTAGAAACGTGCGTATTAATTACTTTATGCCAGATAACTTCTGTTCCAACACGATCATATGACGGATAGTGATCCCACGCACAAAGTTCAATAATGAGTGAAAGTTGTTTTTTGTCACGAACGGCTTTTGATCCATACATTTTTTTCACATTAACAACACCAAGACCACGAATTTCCATCATATGTTCAAGTAATTTTGGCGCACGACCAATCAATAAACCTGGCGATTTCTCATAAACTACTACACGATCATCGGCAACGAGTTGATTCCCTTTTAAGATAAGTTCGAGTGCAGTTTCACTTTTACCAACACCACTTTCTCCTGTAATCAACACACCAACACCGCTAATATCGAGCATCACGCCGTGGAGATTTGTCATCGGTGCAATATAATCGCGAAGGTAGTTTGAAAGATCACTGATCACTGATGTTGCAGCTCGTGGTGTTCCAAGTACCGGTATTTTATTTCGTTTAGCAAGCTCAACAAGCTTTTCTGGTGCTTTGTAACCATGACAAATAATAATAGCCGGTATCGCTACGCTATTCGTAATAATTTGAAAAGCTCGGTGTAACTCTTCTTCCGTTTGCGACTCCATGAAACGAAGTTCTTTCAAGCCGATAACCTGAAATGAATTCGGAGAGAAAAATTCTTCATATCCAGCCAGTTCAAGTGCCGGACGTGAAAGTGAATATGTTTTTACTTCTCGCTTCTCTAAATCATCAAAAGATGCAATCACTTCAAATTGAAAGACACGTGCAATCTCTTCGATGTAAATTTTATCCATCTCATTTAAATTTTGTATTACCGCTGTTGTTTCCATAAGTACACTCCTCGTTCAGTGTTTTTTATATTATATCATTAAATGATATTTTTTTGAACATAGTAAAAAGTAGCAATGTACAACCATTGCTACTTTATATCCTATACGATTTTATTTTAAAATCTTCGCAAGATATTGACCAGTAAATGAATGCTTCACTTTTGCTACGTCTTCTGGTGTTCCTGTTGCGATGACTTCACCTCCACCATTTCCACCTTCTGGACCGATATCGATAATATAATCAGCAACTTTAATCATATCAAGATTATGTTCAATGACAATCACTGTGTCACCATTATCAACTATACGCTGTAGTACTTGAATTAAGCGATTGACATCATCCACGTGAAGTCCTGTTGTCGGTTCATCTAAAATATAGACCGCTTTTCCAGTTGCTCTTCTTTGGAGTTCAGAGGCGAGCTTCACACGCTGTGCTTCACCACCTGAAAGTGTTGTAGCTGCTTGACCGAGTTCAATATAACCAAGTCCAACATCTTGAAGCACCTGAAGTTTGCGCGCGACTTTTGGAATATTCTCAAAAAATTCAACCGCTTCATCAATTGACATCTTGAGTACATCGGCAATGTTTTTTTCTTTAAAGGTAACTTTCAATGTCTCTTTGCTATAGCGCTGTCCATGGCATACTTCACACGGTACATACACATCCGGAAGGAAGTGCATTTCAATTTTAATAATTCCATCACCACTACAATGCTCACAGCGTCCACCTTTCACGTTAAATGAAAAATGACCTTTCGTATAGCCGCGTAATTTTGCTTCATTCGTATTCGCAAACAAATCACGAATATCATCAAACACACCTGTATATGTCACTGGATTTGAGCGCGGTGTTCGACCAATTGGTGATTGATCGATAACAACCGCTTTATCAATGTGTTCAAGGCCTTTAATTTCTTTATGCTTCCCAACATCGACTCGTGACTTATACAACTTGCTAGAAAGACCATTTGCTAAAATGTCATTCACAAGCGATGACTTCCCGCTTCCCGAAACACCCGTTACTGCTGTAAATGTTCCAAGAGGAAAATCAACGGTCACATTCTTCAAGTTATTTTCTTGAGCACCAACGATACGTATCGCTTTTCCGTTTCCTTTACGCCTTGCAGTAGGAATATCAACTTGTTTTCTTCCCGAAAGGTAATCTCCTGTGATTGATTTTTTATTTTTAGCGACTTGGAGTGGTGTTCCATTGGCAATGATTTCACCACCATTTTTCCCACTTCCTGGTCCAACATCGATCAATACATCGGCAGCTCGCATCGTATCCTCATCATGTTCAACAACGATGACTGTATTCCCAAGATCACGCATTCCTGTTAATGTTTCAATGAGGCGATCATTATCACGTTGATGCAAGCCAATTGAAGGCTCATCAAGCACATATGTTACACCAGTTAACCGAGAACCAATTTGCGTTGCTAAGCGAATTCGCTGCGACTCTCCGCCTGAAAGTGTCCCAGCCATTCGTGAAAGTGATAAATAGCCAATTCCAACATTCGTTAAAAAGCTCAGACGATCGTTAATTTCTTTTAAAATTAAATTGGCAATCATCGCTTGGCGTTCATTGAGGGAAAGATGACCGAAAAAATGTTCCGCTTCACCAATTGTCATATTTGTACATTCGGCAATGTGTTTATCATTTACTTTAACTGCGAGTGCTTCTTTTTTCAAGCGCAATCCATCACAGACGTGACATGGCTTTTGCTTCATGAATCCAGAAATGTACTCACGCATCCATTCACTTGTTGTTTCTTTATAGCGGCGAGTAAGATTTGTCACAACACCTTCAAATGGCATTTTCTTTTTCGCACTCATTCCACGCTTATTATCAAAGTTAAATTCAAGTTCTTTTGTTCCTGTCCCATAGAAAAGAACATTGAGTTGCTTTTTCGTAAATGTAGATACTGGGGCATGGAAATCCATCCCGTATGCCTCACAAATCGTTTTCAACATCGTTCCATAATAACTCGATCCTTCAATCGCATTCGTCCATGGTACAACAGCACCTTGAGCAAGCGATTTATCTCTATCTGGAATAACGAGCATTTCATCTATTTCCATCGTTGTTCCAAGCCCAAGACATTCGGGACACGCTCCAAATGGCGAGTTGAATGAAAAAAGTCGTGGTTCAAGTTCAGAAATTGAAAAGTCACAGTGCGGACATGAAAAATTTTCACTAAATGGATGACGCTCTTCACCGATTAATGCAACCATTCTTCCACCAGTTAATTTCAGCGCTGTTGTAATCGAATCAACAAGTCGTGTTTCTACATCTGATTTTAATACAATACGATCAATAACAACTTCGATCGTATGTTTTTTATTTTTCTCAAGTTGTGGCACATCTTCAATCGCGTACATCTCTCCATTAACACTTACTCGAGAGAATCCGTCTTTAAGCAATTGTTCAAACAGTTTCACATGTGTCCCTTTTTCACCTTCAACCATCGGAGCCAATATTTGAATGCGACTTCCCTCAGGTTCTGAAACAATCCGCTCCATCATCTGTTCCGGTGTTTGTGATTTAATTTCAATACCGTGATTTGGACAGATTGGTGTTCCGATGCGGGCAAACAACAACCGGAAATAATCATAAATCTCCGTCATTGTCCCAACCGTTGAACGTGGATTTCGACTCGTTGTCTTCTGATCGATTGAAATCGCTGGTGATAGACCTTCTATTGAATCAACATCTGGCTTTTCCATATTGCCAAGAAATTGACGCGCATACGCTGAAAGTGATTCAACATAACGCCGTTGACCTTCTGCGTAAATCGTGTCAAAAGCAAGTGATGTTTTCCCACTTCCTGAAAGACCCGTCATAACGATAAGTTTATTTTTAGGAATTTCGATATCAATATTTTTTAAATTATTTTCGCGAGCACCTTTCACGATTATCATATCTTTTTTAGCCATAGAACCCTCACTTAAATTTTATATCTTATCACTACTATATCACATTTTGTGAAGTTTTGGAAGTGGTGTGCTTAATATGAAAAATCAATTTGTTCAATATCTGTGTATTCATGAATTGGCAAACGTGCGAGTGCATCGACATACATTTGATTATCAGTAATCTCACAAAGCGGTATTAAAACAAATGCGCGATCTAGCATATACGGATGTGGTACTTGTAATGTTTCATCATTATACACTTCATCACCATACGTTAAAATATCTAAATCAATTGTTCGATTCCCCCAATTCTCAACACGTACACGTCCAAGTTGGTGTTCAATTTGCAACAGTTGTTGAAGTAAATCGTGTGCTTCAAGTTCAGTTTCAATTGCTACAACTCCGTTTAAAAATGACTCAGTTGCTACTCCACCCCAAGGTGGTGTTTGATATAAATTGGATACTTCAACAATATGCGTCGTCGGTAAGTCAGCAATCATATCAAGCGCATGCGTAATTCGCGTCTTTACATCACCAAGATTTCCACCAAATCCAATATATACTAACATTGTTATGCCTCCTCAATTTCAAAGCGATTTTTTTTCATTTTGACACTCGCGTATGCAAAATTACCTTCGATTGGGGCATTCGGTTTTTTCACTTCAATATCAATCATGAATAAAAGATCAAAACGTTCAAATAAAACAGACACAATTCGATATGCCAGTGCTTCTATTAATTGGAAGCGCTCATTTTCAACGATATTTTGTACAACCGTAAAAACATCAGCATAACTCACTGTTTGACTCAAATCATCATTTTTCGCCGCTTCAATATAATCACATGTCATTTCAAGGTCGATAATAAATGGTTGACCTTCTTCTTGTTCAAATTCAAAGACACCATGATACCCATAAAATTGCATCGCTTTTATCGTAATTTTATCCATCTTATTTCCCTCCAATTGTTGTGTACACATGAAAAAAATCACTGTGTGCTTTTACATCATGTACACGTAAATAACAGCAGTCTTGTGTAACGCTGTACATGCTTGTTGCAAGTGTTCCAGCAATTCGCTTGTCCACATCGTTTCCTGTCATATGGCCAATAAACGATTTATTTGATGTCCCAATTACAATCGCATGTGGTAAAAAAGCTTTTCTTATACGATCAAGCCCTTTAAATAACATAATATTATCTTCATATGTCTTTGCAAATCCAAACCCTGGATCAATTGCAATTTGCGATGACTTCAAACCGGCATTTTTAGCAATATCAACTTGTACTTGAAGCTCTTGAATTACTTCCTCAACAACATCAGTATACGGCTTAGGCTGTTTGGTTGCGTGAGGCAATCCGTGCTGATTCAAGCGATTATGCATAATGATAATGCTCGCTTCTTTTGCTTTGATAGCTTCAATTTTATCAGTATCATACAAAAGCCCACTCACATCATTAATAATATCGACACCGAGTTCCAACATCTTTTGAGCAACTTCTTTTTTATATGTATCAACAGAGATGAGAACATCTTCCTTGACCAATTCAGATACAATTGCTTCAAGGCGAGCAAGTTCCATATCAATACTGATAAGATCTGCATCAGGTCGTGTTGATTCTGCACCAATATCAATGATGGTCGCTCCATCTGCTATAAGTTGTTTTGCTTGATTAATGGCATCTTTGACCGTCTTTTCTTTTCCATCACTAAATGAATCTGGGCTTACATTTAAAATACCAATCAACTGGACTGTATTTGACTGAAACATCATTAATCACCTCTATTACTTAATCGTTTGCAACACACGTTGAACAAGCGCTGTATCATCCTTGAATATGCCGCGTGTTTGTATTGTAACGGTCGTTGCTCCTTGCTTTTTGATTCCTCGCATCGACATACACATATGTTCCGCTTCGATCATCACAAATGCACCTTCACACTCAAGACGCTCCATTAAACTATCCGCAACTTGAGCCGTAAGGCGCTCCTGAACTTGTAATCTTCGGCTATATCCCTCTACAAGACGAGCGAGTTTTGAAAGACCTGTAATCTTTCCATTTTTCGGTTTATAAGCAACATGCGCTTTTCCAAAAAATGGTGCCATGTGATGTTCACAGAGCGATGTAAACGGAATATCTTTAACGAGAACATAGTCATCGAATGTTTCCTCTTCAAAAAAAGTTTCCAGCACATCAGCTGGATCATTTTCATAACCCGATAAAATTTCAGCGTACATCTTTGCTACACGCTTTGGTGTATCTTGTATTCCTTCGCGATTGACATCTTCACCAATCGCAGTTAATAATTCACTGATTAATTGTTCTACCTTTTGTTGATTCATTTCGTTCCATCCTTTTCATTCATCTGTCTTTGAAGCTTTTGAGCATGTGTTATATCATACATATAAATATTATCATCACATTCAATGCTACAAACTGGCATTATGCCAATGAGCGCATTCGTAATAAAGCAACCGTCATATTCACCTATTTCAGCTGTGGGTATATTTTTCTCTTCTATTATTGATTGAAATCTTTGAATGATACGATTTCGCATTATTCCCGCTAAGATTCCTTGTCGCATCGGTGTATATATTTTCCCTGCTTTCATAAAAAAAATATTACTCACTGTTCCTTCAAGCAACATCTTGTTTTCATTTTGAAAGACAACCTCAAAATAACCTTGTCGCTTTCCTTGTTCACGAATTTGATTTAAATGACTCCGATTGGTTATCTTATAGCCGTGTTCTTTCAGCGGTTTACGTGGGAGAGAAAACACTTGAATTCGCACCCCTTGCGTATAATCTGCTATAGACTGCTCAAATGTTCGGAATTGAAAATAAACGTTATTTTCATTCGGAAAATACACGAGTTTTAACACGTTAAATTCTTTCATATCATGTTCAGTAAGTAACAATTTCGCATCATCTAAAATCATCTCAAAACACGGAAGTGAATAACCTTCCATTTCAAGTGCATATGTTATTCGTTGAATGTGTAAATGTTCATACACAAGTTGAGTATTTTCAATTTTGATTGTCTCAAAGTACCCACCAGCATCAAGTAAAAATTGACCATCACTTTGTAAAAAAGTGCGTTTTTGCCAATCATATATCACTCGTTTACCTCCTCGATAATAGTTAATATCGCTTTTGCTTTTTGTTTTGTTTCTAAATATTCAAGGTGTGGTATTGATTCGTACACAATTCCACCACCTACATGTACGTCTATTGTATCATGTTTTTGAAATAGTGTGCGAATTAAAATATTAAAATCCGCATCGCCATTGACTGATATATATCCACTACATCCCGTATAAAGTCCGCGGCCACACATCTCCAATTGATCAATACATTCAACTGCTGCTTTTTTCGGAGCACCTGTAATTGAACCACCTGGAAATAAGCCATCGAGTAAATCAAGTGCGTCCTTTTTTTCTGGCAAATCGGCAGTAATTGTTGATACAAGATGGAAAACAGTTGGATTATCACAAACTGCTGCAAATTCTTCAACGACTACCGTCCCATTTTCAACAACTCGATTCAAGTCATTGCGCAACAAATCCGTAATCATCAATAATTCAGCATGATCCTTCTCACTCTCACGAAGTTCATTTCGCATTTGATTATCTTTTTTTATATCGTTCTTTCTCGGTCTTGTTCCTTTAATTGGTTTTGTCCAAACACGCCCTGATTGCAATTTAAAAAATTGCTCAGGTGATGAAGATGCAAATTGAATATGTTCAACTTCATCAAGCCACAACATACTGTATGGCGCTTTATTTCTCGTCCGAATTTTCATGTAATACGGAATGAGGAAATTCGTTTTATCTTTTATTTTCCGTTGTAAGCGACGGGTTAAATTTAATTGATAGACATTTCCGCGCTCAATTTCTGTTTTCGTGGCTTTTACACCAGCAACAAAATCACACTCCCTTAAGGAATGAGTATACGCTTGTTCATCTTGCATTTGATCTGAAAATAACTTGTTCTCTTGGATAAAATGATCAGAGGCTTGAATCAAATATTCCCATTCTGAAAATAATTCACCTTCTAACAAAAAAACAGTGGCGGTATTATGTTGAATTTTCATCACTTGTGTATAAAAGCGAAAGCAGATAGATGGCGCATTTTGTTCCGACTGAACTGGTTGATTTAAAAAGAGTGGTGTTGCTTCATAACTGACGTATCCAACAAAGCCACCGACAAAATCTACTGTTTTTTTATCGAGTGCATATTGAGCGAGTAACAAGCGCATTTGTTCATACAATAGCGCTTTTCCCTTACCGATATACACTCCATCAATATAGACAGCATCTCCTCTTATCTCATATACATGTTTCGGTTTTATGCATAGATATGTGGTATTATTTTGCTCATCAAAATCATTGCTATCAAGCAATGTAGCACCACTCTGCAATACCGGATTATTTTGTAAATGAAATAGGATGTCCTGAATTTGCACAGTTGAAAATGAAACTGTCTTTAACTGCATAATCCAACCTCCTTTAATATTCGATACATAAGCAAATCACCATTTTCACTTCCGCATGATTCAGGATGAAATTGGACACTATAAATAGGAAGTGCTATATGTTTTACAATTTGGATAACTCCATCTAAACTCCAACCAATTGCTTCTAATTCTGCGGGCAACGTTTCAACAAACAATGAATGATATCGTGTCATTAAAAGTGGTTGCGTTATTTCTTTGAAAATTGCTTCATCCTCTTTAAAATTTATTTCATGGACAAATCCTTGGACTGGCTTTTCTCCTTTAATAACAGATCCACCAAGATATGAAGCTATCATCTGATGGCCGAGACATACGCCGATAAATGGCACTTTTTGATACAATGATAAAAAAAGTTTTTTCGTCTCTGGATAATCATCTGGGCTTTTAGGACCTGGTGAGAGAATGACACCACTCACATCCGTATTTTCCCAATTTACCATGTGAATTTGTGACACATTTATCACACACAATTCACAATATTTTTGAATTTGTGCAACTAAATTGTAGGTAAATGAGTCATTATGATCGATAATATATAGCATCCCTGTCTCCTTTTGCATTTGTTAACTATTTATATTATAATACGATATAGACATAAAATACAGAATTGAGGTTACTAAAATGGAAATTATATTCGGTTACTACTACATGGGGTTCGATCCTCTGTATTTATTTTTAACGCTTGGAATCATGATTGTTTCAATGATTATTCAAGCAAAACTCTCTTCTACATTTCAACGCTATTCAAATGTGAAAAACTTAAAAAATTTAACTGGTGCTCAAGTTGCTCGTATGATTCTTGATCAAAACGGATTAAGCGATGTTCCTGTTGAACGAATTTCAGGACAGCTAACAGATCACTATGATCCTTCAACTCGTGTTGTTCGTCTTTCAGAATCTAACTATGATCAAACTGGTGTGGCGAGCATTGCTGTTGCGGCACATGAATGCGGACATGCAATTCAGCATAAAGAAAGCTACGCTATGCTCATCCTACGTGGAAAAATGTTCCCTGTTGTCTCACTTTCAAGTCAACTCGCTCCTTTCCTTCTCATGATAGGACTTGGACTTGCTTATACAAGTACAGCGTTGACAAGTTTAAGTACAACAATTTTCCTCGCGGGAATCATTCTTTTCGCCATTGCAGTCTTCTTTCACATCGTTACACTCCCTGTAGAATTTGATGCTTCCAATCGCGCACTCAAAATTTTACAATCATCGCAAATTCTCGATCCAAGTGAAGTTGCAGGCGGAAAACGTGTTCTCAACGCAGCTGCTATGACATATGTCGTTGCTGCACTTGCTGCTATCTCACAACTTATCTTCTTCATCATTCGTTTTCTAGATTCACAACGATAATACAACAAAAGAGTAAGGCACATTGCCTTACTCTTTTTTATTAAATCTCAATTTTAAATTTTAAAAATAAATCGTTATATAAGATAATTGTTTCATTTCCAAGATCATTATATACTTCTAATTTTTGAATGACTTCTGTACTTGGATAAAAGCGTTCATCCAAGACACCATCTTCACTATTACTTTGAATAATATTCATTGCTTCTTTTACCGGTGTTGCATAACCAATGTATTCGGCATTTTGGGCTGCATTTTCTGGTTTAAGCATAAAGTCGATAAACTGATGTGCTTCTTCAACATGCTTTGCACCTTTTGGAATGACCATATTATCAAACCAAAGATTTGTACCTTCACTTGGAATCACATAATCGAGTTGGTCATTATTTTCCATAGCGGCAGCGGCTTCTCCTGACCAAATTACAGCAAGCGCTGCTTCATTATTTGCCATCAATGTCTTTATTTCATCACCAACAACAGCTTTGATATTCGGTGCTAATAATTTCAGCTTTGCCGAAGCTTGATTTAATTCTTTTAAATCACGACTATTTAAAGAATATCCTTCTGAATTAAGTGCCATACCGATAATTTCACGAGCACCATCAACCAGTAAGACATTGTTTTTATAACGTGTATCCCAAAGGTCTTTAAATGATGTTGGTGGTGTTTCTACTTTTGATTTATTATACAAAATCCCAACTGTCCCCCATACATATGGGATAGAATACATATTGTCCGGATCGAATGATTTTTTCAAAAATGTTGGATCGAGTTGTTCAAAATTTGTAATTTTACTTTTATCAATTGGTAAAAGCATATTCTCTTTTGTCATCTTGCTAATCGTATAATCAGAAGGTACCATCACATCAATTGATGTTCCACCTTGTTTTACTTTATTATACGCCGCTTCATTTGAATCAAATGTATTATACACAATTTGAATACCCGTCTCATCTTGAAACTTCTGAATTAACTCAGGGTCAATATAATCTCCCCAGTTATATAAATTCAATGCATTTCCAGAAAATTGAATATTTTCCTGATATGCAATATACTGATTAACACCAAAAAGGGCAAGTACAATTACAAGAACTGCAATAACTAAACTATACAATACTTTCATCAACGTACCTCCTTTTTCACTATTCGTGTTTGAACGACATAATACACACAAGCAATCAAAATAGTTAAGACGAAAATCAACGTTGAAAGTGCATTGATTTTCATATCAATTCCGCGTCGCGCAAGTGCGTACACTTCAACTGATAATGTACTAAAGCCATTTCCTGTTACAAAAAACGTCACCGCAAAATCATCGAGTGAGTATGTCAATGCAAGGAGAAAACCACTTAAAATACCTGGAGTTAACATCGGTAAAATAACACGCTTTAACACTTGCATCTGCGTTGCGCCGAGGTCTTTAGCAGCATCAAAATAATTTTGATTAAGTGCTTTTAAACGTGGCAGCACCATAATTACGACAATTGGTACTGAAAAGGCAATATGTGAAATCAGCACTGAATAGAAACCAAGTTGAATACCAAGAACTGTGAAAAGAACAAGAAATGATGCTCCGATAATAACATCAGGTGACACGATTAAAATATTATTGATGAATTTATACGTTTCTTCTTTTCGGGCACTCTTCAAGTAATACATACCAATAGCACCACATACACCTATAACAGTCGCAATCAGCGATGATAAGAAAGCAACAATCAATGTATTGCTCATTACACGTAACAAACCAACATCGCTAAATAAACGTGCATACGCATCAATTCCATAGTTCGCAATACTCCCACTCATCGTATTGTCATTGTTAAATGAATAGAGTGCCATATAAAGAAGTGGCATGTACAAAAATAATAATACTGTCGCTAAAATTAAAAAATTTCTTAATTTTTTCATCATTTTGCAACACCTTCTTTCTTCTCAACATAGCGAAACATAATACTGAGGAACAATGTAAATAAAATCAATACAACTGCAATTGTCGCTCCCATACCAAAGTTATTTGTAACGAGATAGTTTTGCTCAATTGCTGTACCGAGCGTAACAATTTTATTCCCTGAAATCAGACGCGTTAAAACAAAGAGTGACAATGACGGTATAAAAACTGTAAGTACCGCTGCTTGAATTCCTGATAATGTTTGAGGAAAGATAATGCGACGAAACACTTGAATTCGATTCGCACCAAGATCATATGATGCATCAACGAGTGTATAATCAATTTTTTCAATCGAGTTAAAAAGAGGCAATATCATAAACGGAATAAAGATATTCACACTCACAAGTACAAAGCTAAAATCTGTAAATAACCATTGCTGACTCGGAAGTGAAAAAAATGAGAGTGCTCCATTAAAAAAACCATTCGTTCCTAAAATGCCAATAAATGCATATACTTTAAGTAATAAATTAATCCATGTTGGAATGATAATTAAAATAAGCCAAAACTGTTTATGCTTTAATTTACTTAATACATACGCAGTTGGATATGATACAAGAAGACTAAACAGCGTAATCAATATCGCATAAAGAAGCGATGCAAATGTCATCGAAAGATACTCAGGTTCTAACATTCGCTGATAGTTTTCAAATGTAAATTGACCATGGATATTAAAGAGTGATTGCCATACGATAAAGAAAAAAGGAAGGATGACAAACCCTAAAATCCAACACCAGTACGGTAATAAATACCAACGTTCTTTTTTCATTATTCGCCAACACCTACTTCCTGTGTTCTAACCATAACATGAATCGCATCTGGTTCAATTTTCAAACCAATAGCTGCATCTTCATCAACACGTTTTGTTGTATGCACAAGCCACTCATTATCAAAATCATCAATACAGAGTAACTCATAATGTACACCGCGGAAAAGAACAGAATCAACTGTAACTAATATTTCCGCTGTATCGTGTGATACGACTTCTAAATCTTCAGGACGAATTACGATTTCAACACTTTGATATTCATCAAATCCCGAATCAAGACACTTCCATGTACGACCAGCAAATTCAACATGATAATCTTCGACCATTTTCCCCGGAAGAATATTTGCCTCACCGATGAAATCAGCAACAAAGCGATTTGTCGGTTCATCATAAATGGCTTTCGGCGTTCCCATTTGTTGAATTTGACCTTGATTCATAACAAAGATTTGATCTGACATCGCAAGTGCTTCTTCTTGATCATGTGTGACAAAGATAAAGGTAATGCCTAATTGTTGCTGCAAATAACGAAGTTCCGCTTGCATCTGTGTTCGCAGTTTTAAATCAAGCGCTGAAAGAGGCTCATCTAGTAAAATCACATCAGGCTCATTAACGATAGCACGAGCAATCGCAACTCGCTGTTGTTGTCCCCCTGAAAGTTCAGAAACACGACGCTTCCCATACGCTCCAAGATCGACAAACTTCAAGGCTCTTTCCACACGTTCACGAACTTCTGCATCAGCCACTTTTTTAATTCTAAGACCAAATGCTACATTTTCAAATACATCAAGATGTGGAAAAAGGGCATAATTTTGAAACACTGTATTTACTGGACGTTTATTCGCAGGAATTTTATTCACTTTTTCATCGCCAATATAAATATCACCTTGTGTCGGTTCCATAAACCCAGCAATCAATCGAAGAATGGTTGTCTTCCCACATCCCGATGGACCAAGTAACGTATAAAACTTTCCTCGCTCAATTTCAAAAGAAAGATTATCAAGAACACGTGTTCCCGCAAAATTTTGACTTACATTTTCAAAACGAATAATTGATTGCATATATTCCTCCTATAAATACGAATCTGTCACAACAAGAAGCAGCTCACTCTTGCTTGATTGATTGTTGATAATTTGATGTGCTTCTGCACAATAATAGTAAAATGATTCTCCTTTTTGAGCGACAAATACCTCTTCTCCGAGATTAATTTTGACACTTCCTGACAGCACATAGCCAAATGTCTCCGCACTTGATGGATCAAACTCTTTAAATTCACCATTCTTTTCAAATGTGATTTTCACTGGTTCCATCTCGTTTTCATTTGATGCGGGTACAAGCCAACGAAGCTTATAACCCATTTCTTCATCAACAAAATCAGTTGTATCTTCTTTATGATAAATAACTTGTTGCTGATTGCTTTTCTCGTCAAAAAATTCACTCGGTGTACATCCTAGTACCTCAAGTAAATCCATTAATGTATCAAGGGATGGTGAACTCACATTATTTTCAAGTTGTGATACATATCCTTTTGTTAAATCTGTTCGCTCACTCAATTCTTCCTGGGTCAGCCCTTTTTCTTTTCGTAAATCTTTTAAGCGTTGGCCAATATCAATCATGTAAACTCCTTGTTTAGTAATTCTATACTTCGCAATTATACAGTATTTAACAGGTGAATGCAAGATATTTAAATTTTCTTTCTTTACAAAAAAAGCATGTCTTATATAAAACATGCTTTTTCACTATTTTAAACACGTAAACTTTCATATACATCAATATATTCGCGTGCTGCTTTTTCCCAACTTAAATCGCGTCGCATATCATGCATACGGAGGCGTTTGAATTTTTCTTGATTTTGGTATAAACGTAAACTTTCATCGATCGCCCAACGAATGGCAGCTTCATCATAGTTATTAAAACGAAGTCCATCTCCTGTTTCGTCATAAAAGTTAAACGGCTGTACAGTGTCAACTAGCCCACCTGTTGCTCGTACAATTGGAATTGTTCCATAGCGCATTGCTAACAGTTGACCAATTCCACACGGTTCAAATTTCGAGGGCATTAAGAAGAAATCACCCGCCGCATAAATATGACGTGCAAGCCTATCATCAAAACCAATATAACCACAGATACTCCCTGCATATTCCTTAGTTAATTGATGAAAGCACTCTTCTGCTTGCGCTTCTCCTGTGCCTAGTAATACAAATTGGCAATCACGGTTAGCGAGTTCTCTAGCCGCATAGGCAAGTAATTCCCATCCTTTTTGATCAGCAAGCCGCGTCACTGCAACATAGAGTGGTTTTTGTGTATCTACAATCAAGCCAAGCTGTTCTTGCAAATCACGCTTATACTCTATTTTCATCGCATTTACAGTTTGCGTATTATACGGATTCCACAATTTTTCTGGATTATAATCTTCAATATCAATACCATTAATAATTCCACATAGTTTATATGAAAGGCGACTTAAATCACTATTTAAATTTTCACCATATTGATTGCTTAAAATTTCAAGCGCATACGTTTTACTCACTGTTGTAATTTTATCACAATAATAAAATCCTGCTTTTAAATAATTCGTATTTCCATTATTTGTCATTGTTTCTATCACATCTGCATCAGTAATTGGAAACTGGAAAAAATCTGAGAGCAGCTGTATATTTCCAATACCTTGGAATTGTAAATTATGAATCGTTTGCACAATTCGGGCATGATTCAATTGTTCATTCCAGTAATACCCTCTTCGAATAAGTGGGGCAACCATAGATGATTGCCAATCATGTAAATGAATGATATCGGCATCAATTTGGCGTTCGAGCAACATTTCAATCGCCATCTGTGAAAAGGCACCAAATCGCTCTAAATCATCAGTTTCCCCATATGCCTTTTGCCGTTTAAAATATTCATCATTTTCTAAAAAGAAACAGTGGACACCTTCATAATTTTCGTAATAGACGCCGGCTCCAACAAAGCGAAAATTAAAGTGAAAGCCAATATTTGAAACCCAGTACTGACTATCCATTTTATCTTTCATTTGTTTAAATCGAGGCATAATTACAAATACCTCATGCCCTAGTTGTACTTGCGATTTACTCAATGCTCCCACTACATCACCAAGACCACCTGTTTTAAAAAAGGGATTTACTTCTGTTGCGATATGAACAATTTTCATATAATCACATCCTTACATTTGTGTTTTAACAGGAATGACAAATGGAATTTGATCTGTTCCTGATAGTTCTATATTATCTGCTATTTTTGTTTCTTTATCGATAATAACATTTTTTAATCTAACATTATCACCTATCTCAACATTATTCATAATGATACAATTTTCAATAAGTGAATTTTTACCAAGAGAGACACGACGTGAAATAATACTGTTTTTCACTGTCCCCGATATTCGACACCCTGTTGCAAGAAGCGAACTTTGGACATCCGCTTTTGAGTGGTAATACGTCGGCGCTTCATCATACGATGTTGTTGACATTTGGTGATATCGATAAAATAAATCATCTTGGACTTCTGCTTTAATAATATCTTGTTGCACATTGAAATAAGACTGTAAGTCACGGATGATTCCAGCATATCCATTATGCTCTTGACCAAGAAAATTATATTGTCCACCAAATATTTGTAGCGCTTGCCAAAATGTTGTTGCATTTGTGTGCGTGATAGCATCACTTATTAATTTTTTGAAAAAACCAACGCGCATGACATACACGCCAAGATCAAGTGAAACATCACCCTCATGAAGGTGAGCTAATTGTGATAAATACTTAATTCGATTTCCTTCAAGCGTAAAGGTTGATAAATGTTGATTCGTAGCGCGCATCGCAGAATCTACTTTATAGTATCCCACAAGATCAACATCACTCGCTTTCGCTAAAAGGATTAAATCTTTATAGTCAGCAGCATAAATGTTATGAATACCTGTATTCATAACAACGTATGATTTCCCACGGAAAGTAGATTCTTCTTTCATCAATTGATACAGCTGCTGTAATTCATTACTGCTCGTATTCATTCCGACATTCGACTGAAAATTCAAAAGTAAGCCACCACTTTTTCGACTCATATCCCACGGCTTCCCACTTTTAAGATGCCTGAGTAGCGAGGTTGATGGGTTTTCGGTACAATACACAACATCATCAATACCGGCGAGTGAAAGATTTGATAAACTAAAATCAACTATCCGATACTTACTTGCTAAACCAACTGTAGCAAATGGGCGTGTATCAGTAAGCGTTCCTAATCGAATGTGTCGTTCTGGAGCTGAAATAATTCCTAAAATATCATTAAACATGAATCTCATCTCCTTTCACAAGTAATTCCACTGTTTCGCCTAAACGATCTCCTAATTTAATTCCACTCGGAACTACTGTCTTTTCACCGATAATTGCTTTTTCCACTCGTGTTCCTTTCGATACAGTCGCACCGTCCATAATAACACTATCAATAACTACAGCACCTTCTTCAATAATTGCACCAGGAAACAACACCGAATTTTCAACATGTCCAAATACGCGGCATCCATCCGTCACCAGTGAATTTTTAATTGTTGCTTGCTTTGAAACGTATTGCGGTGGTTGTTGTGAAGTCCCTGAGTAAACAATCCAAGAACGGTCGTATAATTTCAACGGATGTTGCGGATCGATAATTTCGAGATTTGCTTCCCAGTAACTATCAATTGTTCCTACATCTTTCCAATAGCCTTTAAATGGATACGCAAATACTTTGTGTTCACCGTTAATAAAATGCGGAAGTACGTTGTACCCGAAGTCCTCTATACTTTCATCATTTTGTACTGCCGTCTCAAATAACGCTTTTAATTCTGCCCATGTAAAAATATAAATTCCCATTGAAGCGAGATTACTTTTTGGCTGCTTAGGCTTTTCTTCAAATTCCGTAATCTCCATTTCTTTATTTGTATTCATTATTCCATAACGTGAAGCTTCTTCCCATGGGACTTCTAAAACAGCTATCGTGCAATCCGCTTCCTTTTCTTTATGCCACTCTAACATTTTCATATAATTCATCTTATAAATATGATCTCCTGAAAGAATAAGGACATATTCTGGATTATACTTTTCAATGAAATCTTTATTGCGATAAATCGCATGTGCTGTTCCTTCATACCATGTACTCGATGTTGCGTCTACATACGGTGGCAATGTATACACACCACCTGATGTAAAATCAAGATCCCACGCAGCACCTGTTCCAATATGTGAGTTTAATTCGAATGGACGATACTGTGTTAAAACACCGACAGTATCAATTCCTGAATTGGTGCAATTGCTCAATGTAAAATCAATGATACGGTAGCGACCTCCAAATGGAACCGCTGGTTTTGCAATATTTGTCGTCAAACTTTTCAGCCTTGATCCTTGCCCACCAGCTAAGAGCATTGCTACTATTTCTTTTTTTACCATACAATTCACCTCTCTAATTTTTCTTACACTTCAAGTATATCAAAGAGCAATTCAATTGTATATGATAACGTTAACATTTTCAAAATTTTGAGGAAGATACGCTTAAAAATAAAAAAAACCACAAGATAAATCTTGTGGCAAAAAGACTAATGTCTTTTCTTCGTATGCACAATATTCGAAAATATTTTGGCAGGCATACGGGATATCGGCTCAGGACTTTATTATATCATAACAAATCAGATAAAGCGAGTACTTTTTAAATGTTTTCACTATTTCTTCGCTTTACTCTTCACACGGAGGTGATTTAAATGATATTTAATCAATTTAGCCGTATCTTTAAAATTCTCGTGATCGACTTCACTCGGCTCAAATTTCATCACTTTAAAAATAACTTGCACAGCAACAGCGATAAAGACAATTGAAAATGCTGTTCCAATACCCGCAAGTCCTCCCATGAAAAAACCAATTCCGAGAGCAAGCGCTTCAACAACATAACGACACGACCCCATTTTCCAACCTGTTTTTCTCGCGATAATTACCATTAAACTATCGCGTGGTCCCGCTCCAAATCCAGCTTTTACATAACGAAACGTCCCATATGCAATTAAAGTTGTACCAATGAACAACATCAATATACCGATAAGTAGTGATCCACTCGTATTAACTGGTATGATGTTAAAAGAAAAAATAATTTGGACAAATGTCCCCACTAAAATCATATTAGCAAGCGTCCCTAATCCTAGCGGTTCATTCAAAATAGCAACAATAATGACAATCACAAGACCAACCGCAATAATCGATTCACCGACTGGAATATGTACCTTAGATGCAAGTCCAGTATGCAAGACATCCCAAGGTGAAAGTCCGATTTTAGCATTCATCGATAACACAACACCAATAGAAAAGAGAAAAAGGCCCCAGACGAGTTTAAATATTCTAAAAAAATAGTTCATAATATCCTCCCTAGTAGCAAAAAAGACAGCGCACAGGGCTGTCTTGTAACTATATATATTATAACATGAATGTGGTCTTTTTTTCAATGCTGATTAATTTGTATTCTATAAAACGTAGTATCCATCAAAGACATTGTTATGCGTATTTTCTACTTCGCAATATAAACTGTAACATAACCACCAAATTCAATATAGGCATTTGATACAGAAGATCGAGTAACTGTCCCTTTAACAACTGATGAATCATTTGATGCCTCATATACGATTTTATATGAAATATTCGCCTTTTTTTCATTCATTTCCGAAAAGTACTGTTCGAGTTCTTTCAGGTTCTTTCCGACTAAATGATCAACAAATGGTCTGCCAACCGAATATGTAACTTCCACCTTTTTATTTTCACCAGTTAATACACTTCCTGATGCTACATTTTGTGAAATAAATTTTCCATATCCAGTATGAGCATAAACCTCTTTTACTGTAACTTGTAATTCAGAGCTGATCGTTGTCGCACTTGTTTTCGTGATATTGGAAAAATCCGGAACTTTAATACCTTTCCCTTGTGAAAGTGCTATTTCAATTTTATCTGCTGTAGATATTTTTTCATTCGCTGGAATACTTTGTGACACGACATTACCTTCCATTATTTTATCATCAGCAACCTCTTTAAACTGAATTTCTACTTGATTGGTTTTCGACCAGGTGAGAACTTCTTCTTTTGGTTTATTCGTAAAATCTAGCACATTTATATCTTTCTCAATCGGTTTGATTCCTTTTGATATAACAATCATTAAAATATCTTTTCGTTTGAATGTTGTATTCGTTACTGATTTATCATCAAACTGTGCTTCTATAAACGTATTGGCAGGAATCGTTTGATGATAAATTGCATCAATTTTAGTATTCGTTAATTTTTCACGAGCGATCCATTCTTCCACTTCCCGTTGATTCATCGTTTTAAAATCTGGTATTGGTATATATTCACTAGGATCAGCACCCTTAGAAACGGTAAATTTCAGCGTACTTCCTTTAAATACATAACTTCCAGTTGCTGTCTCTTGTGCTATCACATGATCAACAGTTTGTTCTTTACTATATACTTTTTCTAATTGGACTGTTATATTATTTTCTTTCGCCCATAACTCAACATCCACTTGTTTTTTATTTACCAAACTCGGTACTGATACCGTATTTAAAAATAACCAAATAAGCAAACATACGAATACAGCCAAACTACTCAATACAGCTATCATTATTTTTTTTCGTTTTTGTTTTATACTAAAGGATTTATCTATTTCAATAATTTCATCTTCAACATGATTATATTGTGACACAGGATTACTGTTTTCATTCCTCTTTATTTCTCTCATTTCCTGATTTATAATTAAATCATCATTGTACTGTTGTCGTGTTTGATAATTTTTCTTTTCAAATTTTTCTAAAAAACTACTCACGCATCAATTTTCCTTTCTGTAATTTCAAGACAACATCTGCATTTTCAGCTACCTCAGTAGCGTGTGTTACAACGACAACACATTTATTATGTTCATGTGCAAGTGATTTTAAAATTGCAATAA
The DNA here is from genome assembly GCA_051649665.1 of Culicoidibacterales bacterium. Lineage (GTDB taxonomy): Bacteria > Bacillota_I > Bacilli_A > Culicoidibacterales > JBOFHN01 > JBOFHN01. The sequence continues at coordinate 2,800 of JBOFHN010000080.1, read as the reverse complement.
TTTCTGTTTGTGTTTTCTCATCTAAATTTCCGGTCGGTTCATCGGCAAAAATAAAATCTGCATTCGTTGCAAGTGCTCGTCCAATGGCCACACGCTGTTGTTCTCCTCCTGAAAGTCCGGATACACGACGTTTTGATTTTGATTTTGTTATACCAAGATAATCCAAAATATTTGTGGCAATTGCTCGTTCATTCTCTTTACTTTTACCACCTTTTTGAATCCCCATTGCCACGAGAACATTTTCTATTGCTGTCATATATTTGATTAAGTGATATGCTTGAAATACAATACCAATATTTTCAGAACGGTATTTTTCATATCCGATTTGATCAATTCGCTTGTTATCCATTCTAATTTCTCCTGATTGGACCTCATCAAGTCCACTCATCAATGAAAGCAATGTTGTTTTTCCACTTCCCGATTGACCAATGACAGCATACATTTTCCCTGTTTCAAACGTTTCAGAAACATTTTCGAGCACATAACGTTTGTTACTTCCGTCTTGATAAAAATGATTTATATTATTTAATGTCAATATTTTCATACAACATTCCTCCTATAATAATATTTTCTTGGGTTTAAGTCTCAATATATAAATAACAGGTACAACACTCGCCACTCCAACACTCAAAATACTGATTACATAAATAAAGAGAATATCTTGTCCTTGTACATTGTATTTTGTATTATTTACTAAATAATAACTATCCAGTTCTTTTTCAATTTTAATTGGTGCAACATCACCTAATTTAGGTTCACTATTTTGATCTTTCTTATCATCTTCTTTTAAAGAAGTTATTTGTGACTTTGTAATTTCTTTCGAAAAATGTTGTGAAACAACTCCACCAATTCCTACTGCCACGCTTATACCAATTAGAGAAATAATAAACGTCTCAATAACAATTTGGATTGCTATCTTTTTCTTCTTTTCACCAAGAGCCGATAAAAGTCCGATTTCCGACTTTCGATCACGTATGAAAAGCATTAATAGCAGCATTAAAACAAGTACTGTCATCGTAAGTGAAACAATAAATAAAATATCAGCAATAAATGTGAATGTTTTTGTCTTTTCAATTGCTCGATTCACTTCTTTATAATCAGAAATAAAATTTGTTCCCTCTGGTAACTTATTCTGAGCCTCGTCAATAAAATGCTTAATATTATTTGGATCTTTCAACATAAAAAATGGTGCCATGTACAGTGAATCAGATAAATTAATATGTGATTGCATTTGTTCTTTAGATAAATTTAATTTTTTCAGTTGATTATCAACTTCAACTTTTAGATTGTATATAGCTTTATTTGGTATATACGCCTCATTCTGTACTCCGGCTTTCATCAACTCAAGTTGTGCAGCTTTTTCTTCTTCCGTCGCTTTTTCTTGTAAATATTTCGATATTGATTCTCCACCTTCTTTTAAATCAATAATACCAACAATTTCATATGAAGTATTAATTGAAAATAATGGTGGCAAATTTCCTTGATTAGATTCTGTAAGTTCCGAAAAGTTTTGCTCCACTCGTTTACCTGATAATTTTTGTCCTACTTTATATCCATTGAGATCTGCAAATGTTTTTGTTATAACAACTACATTTGTTCCCTTATCCATTTCTTCTTGCGTAAAAGTACGTCCATCCACGAGTTTTGCTATTCCCTGTTTGATTGGAAGTATATCCTTAATATTCGTTCCATGCAAATAGTTCATACCATCTGGCATATCTGATTGATCCGGAATATAATGATATGTTGTTCCCTTGTCCGATGTCTCTTCAACTCTCTTGTTTTCAATTTTCTTTTTTAATCCGGCTTTATATGTTTTCGCACTCGGATTAGTTATACTCTCTGTGAGTTGATATTCCATATAATCCACATACTGTGATTTCGCAAGTTCTTCAATTGTGTCAATTGTAACCGGCTTATCTCCTCTTAATAAAACAACCATTGGATTCATTTCTTTATATAGTTGCTCATTGGTTTGAATAATAACACTTTTAATAAAAATCGAGGTAACAAAACTCACTCCAATAACAATAATTGATCCAAGAAGAATAAATGTCTTTCCTTTTTGTCTCAAAATACTTAATACTGCTCTTTCTAACATGCTCATACATTTACCTACTTTCATCTACACGATAATTTCCAGTCATATCCTTCCCATCTGTGCATTCATCATCACCAGATGGGAACGTTTTCTACAACTGTGTGACCATTGTACCACACAGTGGTACAATGTGCAAGTTTTGATTAAAATAAAAGTACACGACAATCATTTCTATTCGTCAATTTCATATACATTTTAATATAGCGGTAAATAAAAATAAGTCTTACTTTCGTAAGACTTATCAATATTTTTTTAGTGTAGAATTTTATGCATGATTCCCATATTTATGAAGCACATCGGTACATTATTCTCTATTTGCTTGTTGAAATTTTTTCAACGCTTCATTTGTTGCTACTACCTTTTTTTCAATAAAATGACTCCCAAGGGTGATTATCAGATAAATAATAATAAATAATGGTATTGCATAAATCAGCGCTTGATTTCCTTGTACAACCAAAACAATCAGCCACGGTAAAAAAATGAATAAAAAATGAAACTTTTTGAATTTAGCAAGTTTATCAAAGACAAAGACAATTGAAGCAAACCCACACCATGCACCGTATAAATACCATGGCCACACGTAATTTAAGAAGATTTGATACGAATGTGCAATATCTCCAACGGCACCTTTTCCTGCAAGCATTCCTTGTGCTCCAAAATATAACATCAGCAATGTGATTAAACCACTCACACCGAGGC
>JBOFHN010000079.1:0-1839 GCA_051649665.1 Culicoidibacterales bacterium | reverse complement strand
AATCTAATATGCCTATAATTTTGAAATAGGCGCTAATTTTATTATAATAAAGGAAATAGGAAGATATGTTTAAAATATTTTCAAAAAGTATATTAAAATAGAAAATGATGAAAGGAATGTGTGATTTTGTTAGTGGATTTAACAACATCATACAAACGAGACTATGCTTAAGCAAATCACAAAAAATCAATTTAAAATAATTATTAATGGTGTTATCGTAATTGTACTGCTATGTCAATGCATAATGACTTTTAAAGAAAACAGTCCGCGTGTATTTGCTTGTGACACAGAGCAAGAATGTAAAGCTGTTGTAGAAGCATCGAAACAAAAGCGTGCAGCACTTGTTGAAGAACAACGTTCAATTGAAGCAAAAAGTGCACCATTAGAAGAGCAAGTTCAAAATTTAGCGAATCAACTTGAATCATACCAAACAGAAATTATTGTAACGAGTATCGAGTTATCAAAATTAAAAATGCAACAAGAACAGCTCAATATCAATATTGAAAGCAATAAAGAAAAAATTAAAGAACGTCTTGTATCAAGTCAGTTTTCTTTAGAGACAAATACAGAATTGAATTTTATTGCAAATTCAACATCAATCAGTGATTTTATTGAACGTATGCATATTATTAATGATTTATCAGAAACAGATAATGAACTTATTCGAACATTAGGTGAGCAAATAGAACAACTGAAAAAAATCGAAGAACAACAGTCAGCACATTTACGTGAAGTTGAAAAATTAACTGCTGAGGTAGAAAGTTTAAAAGCAGCGAAAAAAGCAGAGTTAGATAAATATTTAGCAGAAATACAACAAAAAATAACTGAACAGCAAAATCAAACAAATCAATCAGCTTCATCTGAGCAGAAGTTGAGAGAACTAGAAGAAGCAAAAGCATTGGCGCAACAAGTAGCTACATCAAATCAAAACGCACCACAACCAACACCGTCACAACCAGGACAACCATCTCAACCAACACCTCCACAACCAACACCTTCGCCAACACCATCAGCACCGGCGTCTTCTAATGTTATTACAGTTGCCCAAAAATATCTTGGAGTTCCTTACGTTTGGGGTGGGTCAACACCACGAGGATTTGATTGCTCTGGTTTCACATCATATGTATATCGTGAAGCAACAGGTAAATATATTGGTCGTGTTACAACAAATCAAGAAAATTCAGGAACTGTCATTCCTTTATCGCAAGCACAACCAGGAGATTTATTATTCTGGGGTGGACGTGGAAGTACATCGCATGTCGCTATTTATTTAGGGAATAATCAATACATTCATGCTCCGTATAGTGGAAGAACAATAGAAGTGAGTAATATGAGTTATTTCCGACCTGATTTTGCACTTCGTGTAAGTTAATTTTAATACAAATAAAACCATCGAAAGAGTTTAATCTTCCGATGGTTTTTAAATATGTGACTGTATGATGTTTAAAGAAACAGGGAGCAATGTGTATTATGTATTCCAAGTAAGATGGATTTATACTATAGATTTTCATGCTCAATCCCAAGTTCGTGAAGTGAATCATTAATAGCTCGTAATTTATCGCCAAAAGGGGTGAGAAAATAAATTGAAACAGGAATGTTATTTTCCATATGCTTGTCTTTATCAATAATTTGATCATGGATGAGAGAATTTAATTGACGTGATAAAGTTCTATCAGAAATATTTGGGAATTGCTTTTTTAATTGGCTATATGATACTTCTGTATTCGATGATAGTAAATGAATGATTTCCAATTTGTATTTTCCTTGGATTAGTTTTAATGTATATGGCGACTTGCAACTGCAAAGTCTACTCGTTATCTCAGTCATAGTGCACCTCTT
>JBOFHN010000078.1:0-3883 GCA_051649665.1 Culicoidibacterales bacterium | reverse complement strand
ATATCTAATCAATATATGAAGAAAATAGTTGAGTGTATTGAAATTCAAAAAAAAATACTTAGTTTTTACAGAAAAATGAATATGACGATATGATTAGACCAAATTCTAGTAGAAATAGATAAAAATAAAATAAGTATTGATCAAAGGAAAATTATTTATTTTCTTACTTTTCTATCTTGTTGAACTGTTGATAGTAGTTTCCATCCTTTTTCATTTCAAGTGTTTTTCATTATGGCCACTATTTTTGTGATAGCTAAACATGCATTTTGATAACTGCCATCAAGATCTAGATTTTGATTAAATGTAAATTTGATTGCTGATTCTAAGGTCCATCTGTCTTCCTTGAATTTATATGGACGATGGAAACATGTACAATATAAGTGATCATTTTGAGTGATATCTGTGTATTGTGGACATTCATTATCATGTTGAAAGGTGTTGTTATACCATTCCTTAAAATTTTGTTGTACATCCACTCGTGGATAGTCTTTTATTATTGTTGACGATCCGTTTTCATAATTGAACCGTGTGAAAAATAATGATTCTGTATCACCCCATATGTATATCGTTTTCTTTGAAGAAAATATAATTCGAAGTAATTCATCGACCTTTGTTGCAAGTGGTTTATTGTGCAGATTTTCTTTTATATCGATTATAATGGATGATTTTGGTTGAATAAATTCAATGCATATATGCGCGGCATCGGTACATTCATCTGGATAACCTATACAGCTAAATTTTTCTGTTTTTTCAGCTTCATCGATTAATATTTGTATTTCTGTCAATGTAGTGCTTGCAGCAATGAAGAGAAGTTTGTACTCGTTCAATGGTGTAAAATCAATTGAAGCACCGAATGTTGGATGTTTTGGTCTTGGAAGATTCTTCGCACTAGCTTTTCGATGTTCAGTGATGGGAGCATTGATTATGGTAGTGATTTTTGATGGTAAATAATAGACGATCAAATATATCAAGAGGATGATGAGTATTACTGTCCCAATGAAGAAAAACATCAACAGTAGCCAATTTATCATTGTTCGAAGTTTTTTTTTGTTGTTCAATATTTGCAAACAAGTAAAATAATGATATGGTTGACTCGTTGGGTATCTTGGACAAGATTGTTCTCTTCAAACCTGAAGATATATCGTTGTGTTTTGTATCTAAAAGAAAACAAAGAAAACAATGAGAATTTCTATGATATACTGGAATCAATAAAAAAGATTGAAAAATCATAATATATAATCATAGAAGTATTTCAATTTATTGTTTCAATTCAAAAGTGAGTTTCATTCTTTTTTTGAACCTAGATTAGCTGGATAAGTTGAACGTCCAACTAAAATAAAATAATAAAGAGTATGATTAAGACTATTCTCGGAGTAATGATAAGAAAGTATTTCAAACTCAATCAACGATTGTAACCAGAGTATCTGACCATGAAATTTGTTTGTTTTTACTTACAGTCAAGGGCATTGATATTGGTTCAGTCTCATTTCGATGAAAATATTATTACAATAGAATCAACAAATACGTAAGTAATTGAGATTTACCTACTTACTCGTCGATAGCATGTCTCAATTCTTCTATTGTAATAATCCAATCGAAAAAGCTATTGATATCCAACAGTTGTTTTTGATTTGACACCAATACCAAGTTTCGATTATGTATGATGATATTAATTTAAAAGTGATAAGAAGAGAAGTGTTACTTACTTGTATGTATATCCAATGGAGTATGAAAGCTAAATGAATGAATCTATAGGAATCGATGCTGCCTTTATATAGGACTAGTTCTTATCTTGTAAATATGAATAGGAATTTCTAGTATTTCTCTATCAGAACATGGGAATGTAGTGGGAGAAACATAGTTGCACGTATTTTAATATGAGAAATAAAAGAATTTTGTTTTTTTTTCAAGATGGGGAAATACTTGCATGATATTTTGTTATCTATAGAAATAACAAACATGATTATTTTTCTTAATATGTGGGAGATTTTAAAGTCACGTACACTTCAATGGGTAAAGAACCACTGGAATGTAAACTTAAATATGGCAATGTGCTATTAAATGTATTTATTCTTCAAGGACAAAGTAAAGCGATAGGTCACTACAATGCATCTATTCATGTTCATTATTGTATGCAGCAAATCAATCCATAATTTTAAAGTTCTGAATGTCTGTCATGTTATCATAGTCTACACTTGTTCAATAAGATATCTGTGAAGATAGACAGGTAAGAATGATTCAAATTGTTTGTAACTAACTTAAACTAAAACAATAAAATCCTCATGTTTAGTATTCTATTTCATTTTTTTATATTGTTCAATTTCAGAGATTTTTAAGCTTATTACTATGAGGTGTTTTTTTTGATTATTGAAAATTGATTTTCAACTAATCAAGTATTTATTTTCAAAAGCAGATGATTGATTAGAAAAGACAATAAAACAAATTATCAATGATATTTAGAGTATATTATTGAGGATATATATTGTTCAGATAGATAGATAGATAGAGAGAGATAGGTAAAGTCAATTTGGATTGAATATTGATTTAACTTTGAAGAATGGTATCGGTAAGTTTGGTGATAGCTAAACATCGACAACACAAAAAGTGTATCAATGTTGCATTTGATGTATCCAGTTTATTATCATTTAATTCACTCGATGGTTCATTCCATTCAGACAAGAGTACGGATTGATCAAGTTGTTGATAATAGGTCATTGCTACAGCTAATTGTAGATCCCAAACAAAATTCTTTTCATCGGGTGTGTAAGAATAAGTGGTTGAATGCCAATATTTGAATTTTTTTTGAATGTCTACACTTCGTGGTGTTTCAATAGTTTCAATAGTGAAAAGACCATATTTAAGAAATGGACTTAATTTATAAATGATATTTCCCCAAACATAAATGGTTTTTCTTTCTTCAAAGATACTTTTAAATATAGCTCGAGTAAGCCAAAATCTTAAAGAACTTCGATTTCGAGGAAGTTCATTAACTTGTACTAAGAGTATTGTTGAAAGGTTTGTATCAATCATTTCGATTGCAATACATATTGGACGATTCCAATGACACACGTTTAATTGTGTGTTCAAAGTAAACAATTGTGATTTTTGTGCCAATCGAACAATATCATGAAGAAGATCAATATCGATTGATTCATTGATCACATAGTAGCGATAATGATTGAATGGCATAAACTTGGGTAGTACACGAAATTGATCATTGTAATATTTCATTTTCATAACTTGATTCCTTGAAGATGACACTATTACAAAAAAAAACAATCAGAAAGAATCATATCGATTACATTGAATAACTTACTGATAGTTGTTATTATTTCAGACTGAAACGAGATTCTAAAATAAATCAATGAATATCTAAAATATCAATTCATGTATCGACTCAAAAGTGATAGAATCATTAAAATCATCTATTAGTTAGTCTTTCGTTTAGAGCATACCACGACCGGTTTCGTCCTTGCTCAAGGGACTACTCAGGTGGCTTAAGACAATTCAATCGATTTTTCAATCAATCAAACTATCTTCTCAACTTCATCGAATAAAGCGAATTTTTTCGACAAAATTGAGAAAACTTATGTGTGGAAGCACAAGTTTAAACCGTGAGATTTTACGTGGCATGCTCGGCCTTCGGCCTCGCTTCGCGTGTTGTCTTGTCTTGTCTTCTTCTTCTTCTTGTTCTTCTTGTTGGTCTATCATCACATCAAGCATCGATATGTCTCAGTGAGGGTGCTCGGAAAGACGCCACTAATTCAAAGTTGGTTGATCATTCTTTGACGTTGTTTGATCAAGTCAATCATCCTCAGAATATTTTACTTTGTTGAACTCATCTTTGGATTTGAGAAGTCAGCTTCTAATCATCATGTTCGAC
>JBOFHN010000077.1:0-4779 GCA_051649665.1 Culicoidibacterales bacterium | reverse complement strand
ATAATACCAACAAAGAATTCTGGCTTGGCTAATATGTTGTTCGTAAACCACGTAAAAGCTAAAATAACATAATCCATAAGATTATACCTCCTATATAAATTTAAAATATTTTATAAAAATGAAGGGTATGGGAGATCATCATCATGTTCAAACGCATCATCAAATCCTCGTGGATGATTATAAACAAGACGACCTTGATCAGTTGGGAAAGTGAATTTTCCACCTACTTGCCAAATAAATGGATTGAATTGATACTGCAAGCGATCTTTTTTCATATTCCATAGTACAATCAATTCATTTGGATCGGCTTGGAAGTTAGACCAAATATCATAATGCACTGGAATAACAACTTTTGCTCTTAATGCTTCTGCCATGCGAAGCATATCAACAGATGTTACTTTATCAGTAATTCCGCGTGGATTTTCACCAAATGCACCAAGACAAACATCAACATTATACATATTTCCATGTTTTGCAAAACGATTCGCATAATGTGAGTCCCCAGCATGATACACACTCCCACCAGATGTTGTGAAAAGATAGTTGACAGCGATATCATCCATATCTTGTGGAAAATTCCCTTTTAAAACAACATCCTTTTTCGCTGTAATTAATGCAGTACGATCAAACGCTTCAATTGCATCGATTTTAATTGAACCAATTTCAATTTGTTCACCTGGTCGCATGATGATGCATCGCTCTTCTGGGACACCCCATGAAATCCAAGTTTTTACTACTTCAAGTGGACCAACAAATTTAGTTGTTTCTGGACAATTTTGATAAACTGCGGCTGCTGTATTAATATCTAAATGATCTGAATGAATATGCGTTACAACAAGTGCATCGATATTATCTATTGCAAATGGATCAATAACAAATGGCTGTGCTCGTAAATTCGGCTGTAAATTTTCAACACCACTCATTCTTCGCATTTGGTGTCCAACAACCATTTTCCCACCACCATGAGATCTTTTTCCAGAACCTGACCATAAATCACAAACAATATTTGTTCCTTCCGCTGATTTGAGCCAAATACCTGTACAACCTAGCCACCACATACTAAATGTCCCAGGCTCTACAACTGTATCTTTAATTTCTTCATTGAGCCATGTTCCCCATTCTGGAAAAGTATTTAAAATCCATGATTCACGTGTAATATTTTTAATTTCCGACATATTGCTAACTCCTTTGTAAATGTTTTCTAAATTGAGTATAGCAATTCTTGTTTCACATGAACAGGCCAATTTCAACACATAAAAAGTGTACATAACTAGACCTGTTATTTTTAATATGATGAGAGCAAAAAAAGTGGAGTATATAACTCCACTTTTAATTCATTTTGATTTAAGTTTTTTATCGCATAATTCCCACTCGGGATAAAAATAATCCATTAACTGGTAAAATCGTTTATTGTGTCCTCTTTCAAGTAAGTGAACCATTTCATGAACAACAACGCTCTCAACCACATCTAAACTAAATTGGGCAAGTCGGGTATTTAAACGAATCAATTTCTTTTGAATATGGCAAGTTCCCCATCGCGTTTGCATATGCTGATATTTGACAGTTGATACGTCGACATTCATCAATTGCTCATATCGTCTGATCATTCCATTGACATATGGTTCCAATTGCTTGGCATAAAAGCGATGAATCAATGCTTCACGCTTCTTTTCATCATACGCTACTGGGATGGACATAATAATTTGATTTTGATTCATTACCACAGATGCACGCTTTTTTTCTGTTTGTATGACAACAAGTTGATACATTTGATCAAATAATGGAATATCCGTACCAGTTTCATATTTTACTGGTTGCATACGTGCTTGTTGATTTTGAATCCATTCACTTTTCTCCTCGATAAATGCATATAAATATACATCGGAAACAAAATGCGGTGCACTCACCATAACAGTTCCATCGGCTTTTACGCGCAAGCGAATATTTTTCATGTTTTTTCGGGTAATTTGAATTTGTTCTTTCATGTATATTAGTATATCAAAATTTTCTCCATTTAGCCATAAAAAAGTCACACTCGACAAGGAGTGTGACTTTGAATATTTACCAGAAGATAAACCAAGGTTTGATATTTTCTTTCCCACCTGTATCAGGAAGCGCTTCTGGTTGTTTTTCTGTTTTTGTATTTTGTATTTTTTTCTCTTCAACTTTTTTAGCTGGCGTTTCTGTTTCCAAAACAGTAATATGACCTATTATTTCACTTGTATTATTATCACTGTCTGTAACAGTATAAATAACTTCATATACACCTGCTTTGCTATAATTAACAGCATCTGTTTTAATAGTTATTTTACTTGTTAAATCACCATCTTCTTTATCACTCGCTTTAACTAGTGACAACAATTGAAGAGGCTGTGAACCTTTTTTCACTGTCTTATCTTGTACACTCATTACAGGGAGTGCATTTTTTGTAAACATCATAATAGTTGTATGAGGTTGAAGTGTAATACTTGATCGCATTTTTGTTTCAATCCCATCTTGATTGATTAATTCATTTGTACCAAATGTTGTCCATTCTGTATTCACTGGCAATGTATATGTTTGCTCAGTTGATGTATTATTGAAACCAACAAATACATTTTGCCATGCATCACTAACGCTATTGCCATTTAAAGTGAAAGCAAGTTGTTCTCCACTCACCTTCTGAGAAGACGATTTATCGGGATTGATAAATTTTAAATTTTTCGTTAATTCATCACTTGTTGACATTCTAAAAATCGGATGATCTTTACGAAGTTGAATAAGTGCTTTTTCATAATTGACAACATCTTTATTCGTATCAAGACGTGTATAATCAATTGCATTCACACTATCAGGTGCATTGTAACTATTTTCATTTCCACCTTTTGTACGAAGCATCTCAACACCAGCATGTAAAAATGGAACTCCCGGTGATGTCATAACAAGTGCATTCGCCATTTTAGCCATGCGATGAATTTCAGCTTCATTTCCTGCTTCAGGATTTGTGATTTTCAATTTATCGTACAATGTAAAATTATCATGTGCAGATACATAATTCACAATTTGATTTGTGTTTGATGCATACCCTGTCCATCCTTTTGGACGGTCTGGGTGATCAATTGATGTAAAACCGTACAGTAAGTTATCACGAGATTTACTATCTCGTTGTACAAACCCAGGTCCAACTCCACCAAATTCAGGTCCTTTAGCTCCGTTTCTGAAATCGTCATTAAAAACAGCGATATTATTTAATTTAGAGACATTATTTTTACTCGCCTTTTGATCTGCTGGTAGTTGTCCCATATCCCATCCCTCACCATAGATGAGTGCTTGTGGATTGATACTACGAACTTTTTCGGCAATTTGATTCATAGTAGTAATGTCATGAATACCCATTAAATCAAATCTAAAACCATCAATTTTGTAAGCTTTAGCCCAATGTGCAACTGAGTCAACCATATATTTTCTCATCATTGCACGCTCTGATGCGGTTTCATTCCCAACACCAGTTCCATTAGCAAATCCACCTTTTTCATCTTGACGATAGTAGTAATCAGGAACTGTTTTTTGAAATGCGTGATCAGCCGAATATGTATGGTTAAATACCACATCCATAACAACACCTAAATTATTTTGGTGCATTCCAGAAATCATCTGTTTCATCTCTTTCACACGAGTATAGCCATTTTCAGGGTCACTCGCATATGATCCTTCTGGAACATTATAATTGAGTGGATCATATCCCCAGTTAAATTGCGGTGTTGATAATTTTGATTCATCTACCGAAGCGTAATCAAACATCGGCAAGAAATGTACATGTGTTACACCGAGATTTTTAATATGATCAATTCCTGTTGCAGTTCCTTTATCTGTTTTTGTGCCCGATTGAATGACACCAAGATATTTTCCACGAAGTGAATCAGGTGTATTTGTTGAAGAACTCATTGTCAAATCTCGAATATGTGCTTCATAGATAATCGCATCATTTTGTTTTTTCATTTCAACATAATGATCATTATTTAATCCAGCTTGATCAATTACTGTTTCTGCATTTGTAATTAATCCACGAACCCCATTTGTAGTCGCAGATTGTGCATAAGGATCCATCGTTTCTACTTTAGTTCCGTAATTTGTAACACTATACGTGTAATATTTACCTTCTAATGAAGAAGCATGTGTATATGACCAAAGACCTTTTTCACCTTTTACCATTTGGTATTGCGTGGCAGTTGAAGCTTTTGGTGTGTCATATACATTTAAGATAACTTGTGTCGCAGTTGGTGTCCATAAATGAAACATTGTTTTATCTGCTGCTACTTCCACACCAAGCTTTTGATCGCTACTCGGTGTATATTTATCATTGAATGTTTTTGTGTTAAAAAACTTATAAAAACGAACTTGTGTGTTTTGTGTTGCATTTGAACCTTTTTCAATTAATTTAGCACTATATTTTTTTGAAATATCAGCTTGATGATTAGTGAGTTCAAATGTTATCGCCTCATCAGTTGCTTTTATTACATTTCCACTCAGTTTATTATTATTTTCATCGTATACTTCAACAGTATATTTTGAACTATCACCACTGTATAAATGAACGCCTTGTAGTACAACTGTATTTTCCGTTGCAAATGAAGCGGCATGTAATGCTGGTAAAAGTGGCTTTGCATATACTTTTGTGTGTGCTGCATCTAAGTAAATTTTTTGATCACCTGATTTAATATAAATATGCATGTTCCCAGCATTGTCTTGATTTTGCAAAACGACTCCCATATCTGGTCCCGGATCTTTTTGTGACCAATC
>JBOFHN010000076.1:0-30729 GCA_051649665.1 Culicoidibacterales bacterium | reverse complement strand
ATAGTGGAAATGGACAATTAAAGCCTGAGATAACTATGTATGGTGAGAAGCAAAGTGTTAAATTTAAAATATTCTCTTCATTTGTAGGAACTAAAACGTTTAAGTTCAGTTATACGGTGAATGGTTTTGTTAAACAACTGAAAGAAGGTCAAATATTTAAATATGTTTTCTTCAACAATGCTGAATCAAGACCAGTTATGAATGCACATTTTAGTGTTTCTTTACCAGGAGGAACGAATCAAGCTACAACGGTGTATTTTGATGGGATGAAAGATCAAAACGCGATGAAATATGATGAAGTGAAACATGCTTACACATTTGATGTTCCACAGAGAATGCACACCAGACCATATTATGAAGTAAATATGGGATTTAAGGAATCACCATTTTCAAATGCAATTCCTGTGCCTAAAGCTAACTATCAAACAATAGAACAATTTAATGCTGAAATTCAATTGTTGAAAAACGAATCTACGACAACGGCCATAACAGCAACGAGAAATATTTGGATTATGTTTTTAGTTGTGCTAGGAGTCGGTGGCGCTTTAATTTTAATAACATTAATAACTTATCAAAAAAAGGGAAAAGAGCACAGAAAAATAAATACAGATATTCCATATTGGGAAATTCCAGAAAACATTGGTCCTGGGGCATCGGCGATGATTGTAGAAAGCGGAAATTGTGCTGATTTATCGTGGGCGTTTAAAGCAGGAATCATGTATTTACTCAGTGAAGAATATATCGCTGTTGAAAAGATAGGACATGCGGTTGAAATTAAAAAACAAAGAGATTTAGATGAAAGTAATAATGATGTGCCAAGAGAGATAAAAGCACTATACAAATATCTCTTTGCAGTAAACAGTGTAAAGATACTGCTGAAAAATGAAATTTTAAAATCAGAGACAGAAGATGCTAAAAATTTCGAAGCATATAAGCAAGCGGCAATAGCATCATTTCAAAATTTGGATTTATTTGATGTTGACACGGGGAATCCAAGTGGTGAGTTCCGTGAATCTAAAAGTAAATTTAAACCACTTTATATCACGTTTATCGCACTATGTTTTATGATTTTACCAATTTCAATGGCTGCTGTTGAAAATAATTACACATCAATAACATTGTTTATTTCATCGATAACTGTAATACTTATGGTTATAGCGTTTTTGATGTATTATCTACAAATCACACGATTTAAAGAAGATAAAATAGAAGTGTATGAAAAATGGATGGGATACAAATTGTATCTATCTACATATACGTTATTAAAAGAACGAACAGTGACAGATGTAGCACTTTGGAAACAACATCTTGTATATGCAACCGCATTTGGTGTAGCAGAAAAAGTTATCAAAGTGTTAAAAGTTGAGTTTCCAGAAATATATGCTGAACTAGATACATCAATCGCAATGCTGCCATTTTTTTATTCGCAATCATACTTCAATGCACCAGTAAACAGCACAGGTAGTACTGGTAGCGGAGGAGGATTTGGCGGAGGTGGAAGCTTTGGCGGAGGTGGCTTTGGCGGAGGCGGAAGCGGAGGCGGTGGAGGCGGATTTGGCTAGAAAGCTGAATTTAAATCACTAAAAAGATATAAAATCGAAGGAGAATATATATGCCAATAATTATAAGTTTAGTTATTATAGCTGTCATTGTGTTATTTGTTATAGCGCAGTACAACAGCCTTGTCACATTGAAAAATCGAGTGAAAAATGCATGGTCACAAATTGATGTTCAACTCCAAAAACGCTATGATTTAATTCCAAATCTTGTAGAAACAGTAAAAGGATATGCATCTCATGAATCAGAAACATTTGAAAAAGTAGTGTCAGCACGAAATCTTGCCATGACATCAACAACGCCAGCAGAAGCCATCAAAAATGAGAATGTATTAACAGGAACATTGAGATCATTGTTTGCAATATCAGAAAATTACCCAGATTTAAAAGCAAATACAAACTTTTTAGAACTTCAAGCAAGTCTTGAAAAAATTGAGCAACAAATTTCTGTTGTTCGTATGTCATATAATGACACAACTACAATTTATAATACTGAAATTGAAAAATTCCCCAAAAATATCATTGCGAATATATTCGGGTTTAAAGAATATCCACTTTATGAAGTAGAAAGTGATGAAGTGAAAGTTGCACCGAAAGTGAAGTTTTAAAAAAACCAGGTTTCCTGGTTTTTTTGTTTGGATTGAATAAAGAATAAAGAGTTTAATCTGCTTTTAAAAAGAATGAAATTATGTTAAAATGAAAGGAAGTAAAGAGGTGATTATGTGCAATATCCAAAACCCTTACAAGATGTGATTGATTCATTACAATACTTACCTGGAATTGGGTTGAAAACAGCAGAACGACTTGCTTTTTTTATCTTAACTGATATGAGGAGTGAGAGAGTGAATCAATTGAGTCAAAGTTTACTTCTTGTAAAGCAAAGCATTCGTACATGTACGGAATGTGGAAATTTTTCAGAGAATGATATTTGTGAAATTTGTAGTGATGTCAGTCGTGACCGAACACAAATTTGTGTTGTGGAATCACCGAAAGATATTTACTTTTTAGAGCGTGTTGGGATGTTTCGCGGAATTTATCATGTTTTAAATGGTCTTATTTCACCGGTGAATGGTATTGGACCTGATGATATATCACTTCCAGAATTATTAAATAGGTTACAACAAGGAAATGAAATTACTGAAGTTGTTTTAGCACTATCAGCAACGATGGAAGGTGAAACGACAGCAAAATACATTTCAACAGTCATGCAAGATGTACCGATTAAAATGACGCGGCTTGCACACGGAATACCAGTTGGTGGTGACTTAGGATATGCTGATGAAATGACAATAATGAAAGCCTTTATGAATAGACAAACATTGGGATAAGATAGGAGATTATATGGTGTTAACAAATCATTTTTTCACATTTGAAGGTGGAGAAGGAAGCGGAAAGACAACAGCAATTGAACGAATTGCAGAATATTTAGAGGAACGCGGATACGAGGTACTTGTAACGCGAGAACCTGGTGGAAGTGCAGTTGCTGAAGAAATTCGTGATATGTTATTGAAAGATCGTGATACGACAATGGATCCAATGACGGAAGCTATTTTGTTTGTAGCCGCTCGAAATGAACATTTAAACAAAACTGTAATCCCAGCACTACAAGCGGGGAAAATTGTGCTAATGGATCGTTATGTTGATAGTTCACTCACGTATCAAGGTGTTGGACGTGATTTGGGTATAGATCGCATTTGGCAACTCAATGCACCGATTGTTGAAAAATGTATGCCAATACGCACGTTTTTATTGGATGTAGATCCACGTATTGGACTTGATCGAATTGTTTTAAATAATCGTGAAATGAATCGTTTGGATAAAGAATCATATGAATTTCATGAACGAATTATGAAGGGATATCACGCGATTGCCGATCGTTTTAGTGATCGAATTACAATTATTGATGCGAGCCGTAGTGAAAGTGAAGTATTCATGCAAATTGAAGCAGTTATGTTTCAAGTGTTAAGAGAGGGTAGAAATGGATAAGCAAAATGTTTGGCAAGAAACACATGCATACCAAGTCTTAACAAATTTAATCGCAAATGATACTGCACCACAAAATGTCCTTTTCACAGGAAGTGATAGTGAACTCAAACATGATTTAACGCAGTATTATTTACAAAATCGTTTTTGTGAAACAGAGCAGCAAATCCCATGTTTGACATGTCAATCATGCCAACTAATTGCAAAGAAATTACATCCTGATGTATATTGGTATGAAGTTGGCTCTAAGTTTGGTAAAGATGAGATGCGAACACTCCAAACGAG
This sequence comes from Culicoidibacterales bacterium, assembly GCA_051649665.1. Classification (GTDB taxonomy): domain Bacteria; phylum Bacillota_I; class Bacilli_A; order Culicoidibacterales; family JBOFHN01; genus JBOFHN01. The sequence continues at coordinate 26,905 of JBOFHN010000076.1, read as the reverse complement.
AATGACAGAAAGTGCATTGATGAATAGAAATCGAGCTTATGTGATTCAACAGTTAGACAGTTTAACGCCGCAAGCACAAAATGCGTGGTTGAAATTTTTAGAAGAACCACATGACCATGTATATTGCATCGGTTGGATTGAAAACGAAAATCAAATTCTTCCGACAGTTAAATCGCGATTCTTATCGCTTTTTGTTCGTAACCATAATAATATTGAGGTGAGTGAGACACTTAAAACACTCGCTTTAGAATTTATAAAACGATACAAACAAAACGCACAATGTGCTGATTTGTTATTACTATTAGAAAAAAATATAAAAACTCAAGATGAGTTTAAATCATTTACCGAAGTGTTGTTACAGCAAATTGTAGTGGAAAATGAAGCAGTTAATCTGATAAAACTTATTTCGAAGTCGCAGAAGATGATTGCAGCGAATGTACCACAGGATCAAGTAGCCGTATATTTTTGTTTAAATATTTATTGTGAGGAGCCTGATGATGAATAGTATTTTAAAAGTTCGAAATGAATATCAAAGTTACTATGTCGAAAATAAATTAGAACTCCCAATTGCTGAAAATGATCATGTTATTTTGCAAACATCAAAAGGATTAGAGTTCTGCAAAGTCGTAAGACAAATTGATTTAAATGATACCTCTGAATTAAGTGACGAAGTTGAGCTCATTCGACAAGCAACAGAAAATGATGTTGAACAAAATAAAAAAAATAATAACCAAAAAAAATATTTTGCCCAAGTCTTTAATGAAGCATCAAAAGCTGCTGGATTAGAGATGAGATTAGTTGATATTCACATGCTTCATAATCGTGACAGGGTAACCTTTTTTTATATGTCGGAAGGTCGAATTGATTTCCGTGAACTTGTGAAGAAACTAGCGAGTGTTGTTAAAGCTCGTGTTGAACTTCGACAGGTTAGTGATAGAGAACGAGCAAAACTTGTTGGTGGAATTGGTCCGTGTGGATATGAATTATGCTGTTCTAATTTTTTACAAGAGTTTGCTACAGTAAATGTAAAAATGGCGAAAATTCAACAACTTTCCTTTAATCTTCAACGCGTAACGGGATTGTGTGATCGCTTGCTTTGCTGTTTAAAATATGAACACGATCAGTATATTGAAATGAAAAAAGAAATCCCTGATGTAAATCGAAAAATTACTTTAAATGATGGAAGACAAGCAAAAGTACAAACGCTTCAACTTATTTCAAGATACATCACATTGAGATATGAAGATCAGAGCATTGAAACACTTGATTTTGAAACGTTTTTTGAAATGTATACGCCAGAAAAGAAACTAGAGGACTGATAAATAGATGAGTGAAGTGATAAATGAACTGTTTGGTTATCCAGGATTAAAAGTCATTCAACGCCCCGATATGCTGAATTTTTCAATTGATTCTGTTTTACTTTCTCATTTTGTAACGTTGAATAAAAATACAAAACGTGTACTTGATATTGGGACAGGAAACGGTGCTATAGCAATGATGTTGACAAAACGTACAAAAGCACCTATAACAGGAATAGAAATTCAATCAGATGTCGCAGATATTGCTAAACGATCAATTGGGATGAATCAATTGGAAAATCAAATAGAAATTGTTTGTGATAATGTTAACCATTATTATAAAACAGTGGGCAATGAAGAAAAATTTGATGTCATTGTGAGTAATCCACCTTTCTTTAAAATTGAGGCGGAAAGTAATTTAAATGAATCTGAGTATAAAACAATTGCTCGTCATGAACTTCACCTGACATTAGAAGAGTTAATTTATTCTAGCAGCCAAATGTTAGCAGCAAAAGGTTATTTTGCAATAGTACATCGAGCAGATCGAGCAAGTGAGATTTGTGCATTAATGGAAAGATACGGTATTATTCCTAAACGATTCCAAAGTGTACATCCAAAACATAATACCAAAGCAAATGGTGTGCTCATTGAAGGTATTAAAAATGGGAATGCTGGTGGTCTGATTATAGAAGCGCCGTGTATTGTCCATGATGAAGATGGAGCATATAGTGAATCCATTCGCCAGATGTTTTTATATGGCCAATAAGAAAGGTGAAATAATGAATAAAATAGTAATTCGAAGTTGTGAAGTGTGCAAATCAATGAAAAATCAACAACTAGAACAAAAATTAAAAAAAGAATTTCCAGATGCAGAAATTCAAATAAAATGTCATTCATATTGTGGTCCGGGATCGAGGAAGCCATTTGTAATGATAGATGATGAAATTTTTGAGGCACCGACAATCAATGAACTGATAGCAGAAATCCGTACATATTTGAAGTAACAAGGTGGAGAATTTATGAATCAACTTGGTGAGAAAAAGGTATTTAGAGATCCGATTTATACATATATAACGGTTGAAAGTCCTTTGATTTGGAATTTAATCAATACAAAAGAATTTCAACGTCTTCGACGTATTCGTCAACTAGGTGGAACCTTTCAAACATTTCATACAGCAGATCACACCAGATTTGCCCATTCTTTAGGTGTGTATGAATTAGCAAGAAGGTTCGCTGAGCAATTCAATAGTGAACTCTCAGAGTACGATGCGTTGTTATTGCAGGTGACAGCGTTATTACATGATATCGGTCATGGTCCTTTTTCGCATGCGTTGGAAGGTGCTATTGATATTCATCATGAATATTTTTCAATTGCAATCATTCAAGATGAGAATTCTGAAATTCACCAAGTTTTAAAAGGTGTAAATTCTCAACTTGTTGAGGACATAGGACTTGTAATGACAAAAAAATACCACAATAAAGTTGTCGTGCAAATGATTACGAGTCAATTGGATTTGGATCGTATGGATTATATATTACGTGATGCTTATTTTTCAGCTGTTCCATATGGTCAATTTGACTATACACGCCTTTTTCGTGTAATGCGAATAGCAGAAGGGCAAGTTGTATTTAAGGAAAGTGGGATGCATGCGATAGAGGACTATATGATGAGCCGCTACCATATGTATTGGCAAGTATATTATCATCCAGTGGGTGTGAGTTTTGAAGTTGTATTAGAAAAATGGTTTTTACGCCTCCGAGAACTGATGGAAACAGGTTATGTTTTTAAAAATGATGTCCGATTGCTCAAACCGTTATTTGAATCAAGTATGAGTGTTGCAGATTATTTGCGTATTGATGAGTCGGTCATTATGTATTTTTGGCAAGTATTTCAAGACGAAGATGATGAAGCACTTATTGATTTGTCTAAACGTCTTTTAAATCGTCGTTTATTTAAAGAGCGCGAAATTAGTGCAGAAGAGGCAGATCGAATTGAAAACACAAATCAGTCTCCATATATTTATAAAATTGAAACCCAAGAAAGTCGTTCACCATACGCATATCATTTACAAACACTGAAGCAAGAAGAATCACCAATTTTATTATTGCGCAGTGATGGATCGCTTGCAGATATTGCAGAAATATCACCAATTGTAAAAAGTATTGTTGCCGGTGAATATAAAAATGTCCATCGCTTATTTTATAATGAAACATTATTCAAGGAGGAATAAGAGTGAAGATTATTACGCAAAATTTACACTGCTTTGCGGAAGAAAATTATTTAGTTAAATTTCAGCAAATTGCTCAATTTATCGTTGATAACGATATTGATGTTGCATGTTTCCAAGAAGTTGCCCAACATGTAAAGAGCCCAATGATAAGTGATGAATTACAGCTTAAAGAAGGGAATGCAGCCCTCTTAATTCGTGATATGATAAAGGATTTCGGTGGGGATTCGTATGAACTTCTTTATTCATTTGCGCACTATTATTATGAGACCGATGAAGAAGGGGTTGCAATTTTAACACGACTTCCGATTAAAGATTGGAAAGAACATATTATTTCAGATGAAAAGAAATATACAATTGATCGGAGAACAGCAATTGAGATACAACTTGAAAACAATGTATCATTGAGTACGCTCCATTTAGGAATAGCCTCAGATAAAGAGGTGAAATCACCGGCGTTGAAGCAATTTCTAACACTAAAGGAGATCACAAAGGGAAAACCCAAGCTCTTTTTTGGTGATTATAACATTCCAGATACAACTTCAGCATATGATGAAATTATTCAATCAGGTTGTGTTGATTTATGTGGAAAACAAGCAAAAGAAAATCCAGCATTTTTAACTACACCTGGAACAATTGACGGGTGGAAAAATGACAAAGGCGCTAAACGTCTCGATTATGGTTTTGTAGAAGGTTCTATACAAGTGAATGAAGCACGTGTTATTTTTGATGGGAAAAATGAACCAATCGTATCAGATCATTTTGGACTTTATTTTGATGTTGAAATTTAGAACGAAGGAGTGCCGATGAAAGCACAAATACTAGGACAGTTAACATATGAGTGGTATTGCGAGCATAAACGTGATTTGCCGTGGAGACACACGAAAAACCCTTATAAAATTTGGATTAGTGAAGTGATGTCACAACAAACACAACTTGAACGTATCGTACCTTATTACGAACGATTTATTAAGCAATTGCCAACGATAAATCATTTAGCATCAGTTGATGAAGTGAGTCTCCTGAAATTGTGGGAAGGTCTTGGATATTACAGTCGTGTTCGCAATATGCAAAAGGCCGCTAAGTATGTTGTAGAAGAACTAGATGGTATATTCCCAACAACGTATGACACGATTTTACAATTACAAGGTGTTGGTCCATATATTGCGGGAGCGATTGCTGGGATTTGTTTTAATGAACGAGTGGGCGCTGTAGATGGAAATGTGATTCGATTATTTTCTCGTATTTATGAAATAAAGGATGATGTAAGACAACAGAAGACAATTAAGCATATTCAATATATGGCGAAGGAAGCAGTTGTTCAAGGCGTTGTAGGTGATATTAATCAAGGGTTTATCGAACTTGGTGCGCTTATTTGTACGCCTAAAAATCCTAAATGCTTAGTATGCCCGCTCCAAAAGATATGTCAATGTTTTGCAAATCAAACAGTTGGAGCATTTCCGTATAAATCTTCTGCAAAAAGGCAAAAAGAATATAATTTAGTTGCGTGTATTATCGAAGATGAAAATGGTAATATATATGTTGAGCAAAGAGAGATGGAATTGTTGCATCATCAATGGCAGTTCCCGATGTTTGAAAATCACGAAGATGAGATTGTTCTATTACGTGAAAAATTTGGATGTGAGGTAATTGCTAAGGGGATTGGAAAGCAAGTGCGACATGTATTTTCTCATCAAATTTGGAATATTCAAGCAAAGTACTTCCAAGTTCAAAGCATTTTTCCGATTGATTCTACGCTACAAATGCACACACATCTTATCACAGCACACAAAAAAATAGTATAAGAGATGATTAAGTTTAAATCATCTTTTTTTGTTAAAAAAAGCGTATACAAATTCAATTGTTGATATGGTATAATGATTTTAAAGGAGATGAATATATGATTGCTTTAGAAAATATATCAAAATATTTTGGAGATAAAACAGCTGTTAAGAATTTAACATTGACAATACAACCAGGTGAAATTTTCGGGTTGATTGGTCATAATGGAGCTGGAAAGACGACAACATTAAAAATGATGATGAATATAATAGAACCATCAGAAGGGAAAATTTTGTTTGATGATCAATCATATACAAGCGGTGATGAATATGCAATAAAAAAGAAAATTGGTTATGTTCCAGATACACCAGATTTATTTGTAAGAACACGAGCGATTGATTTTCTTAATTTTGTTGCAGATGCATACGGTGTTGATGAAGCAACACGTCGTGAAAGAATTCAAAACTTTTCTCGCATGCTAGGAATTGAGTCTGATCTTGTTCAAACAATTCAAAGTTTTTCACATGGGATGCGTCAAAAAGTGGCGCTTATTGCAGCTTTGATTGCCAATCCAGATTATTGGATTTTAGATGAACCATTAACAGGACTTGATCCAGAGGCGAGTTATCGCTTAAAAGAAATGATGCGTGAACATGCAAATTCAGGGAAAAGTGTTCTTTTTTCAACACATGGTTTAGAGGTTGCGGAAAAGTTATGCGATCGAATTGGTATTATGAAGGCCGGGGAACTTGTATTTGTTGGAACGATGGATGAACTTCGTGCAAATGAAACAGGAACACTTGAAGAAATTTATTTACGTCGAATTGTCGGGGTGGATATAAATGAATAAAAGACTTTGGAAATTATTACAGTTAAATGTTATTTATGCTAGTGCGAAAAATGTAGCAAATAAAAAGGGGAAAGTATCAAGTTTGAATGCCTCTTTTTATGGAATGTTAGCATCATATCCAGTCGTTTTATTGATTGCGATATTCGTTTCTTTCGTAAGTTTTTCTAGTTTTAAGTTAATGCCAGAATTATTTTTCATTCAAGCAGGAAATATGTTGCTCATGACTTTTGGAGTAATATTATTTTATAGTTTTAGTACATTTTTTAAATCACGCGACTTTGAACAATATTTATATTACCCATTTACTAAAGTGGAAGTGTTTTATGGAAAACTATTTGCCGTTCTTTTTGTTTACAGTTCTTTTTTATTTATTTTAGGTGGATTAGGATTTAGTTTTGGTCTAGCAACAGGTGGTTTAATTGCTGCGATTTGTCAGATGCTTTTAAATGTTGCATTAGGATTACTTACTTTCTTTTTGACAATGGGGTTGGTATTTTATATTGGGACACATAAAGTGCTAAAAAAGATGAGTTCATTTTTACTCGGGGTGGGACTTGTTATTTTTGTAATTACAATGTTTATCTTTTCAGCAGGTGCGGGAGCATTGACTACTGCTGATCCAGATCGACTACATACAAAAATGGGTTCCAATATAAATGGAATTCCTGTTATAAATACATATTATGAATTGACAAAATCACAACCCCTCGTATTATTGGTGTTTTTTGTTATTACGATATGTCTCTGTGTCGGTGTGTTTTATTTGTTGAAAAAAAGAGCGATGAGTAGCTATTTACAAAATGTGTTTAGTGATGATAAACCGAAGAAAAATAGTAAAATTTCATATAAAGTTCATTCTTTGAAAAAAGCGCTTCTTTCTCATAATATGAAGTTAGTGACAGCAAATAAGCAATATGGATTTATGCTTATTTATATGCAAATCATGCCGTGCCTTATGGTTCTTTTACCATTACTTGGATTAAGTTCAATAGGTGTTGAAAAGTTTCAGTCAATTGAAATGTTAGCATTTTATACTTTGCTGGGTGCTATATTGGTGTTTATATCAAATGTATTTACGGTGAGTGAAAATTTATATTCATTAGAACGTGAGAATTTAGATTATATTTTAGCATTGCCGATTACAAGAAGAGGTGTTTTTAGAGAAAAACAACGATTAGCATTGATTTTGACAACAGTGCCACTTATACTATATTGTGTGGCTATATACGCAATACTCCAGTTAACGATAGTAAATTTCTTAGTATTGCTCGTGTCAGCAGTTTTCTTTAATTTTATGTATCAAACATATTATTTATTGTCTGATGAAAAGAATCCAAATGTAATTTGGTCAAGTGAAATGGATTTGTTGCAAGGTGGGATGCGAACATTTATACGTATGATTCGCATATACGGGTTAATCTTTTTGTTCACAATATTGATGGCTGCATCGTTTTTCTTGACACAATATTGGATGATAGAATTGTTAATCGTACTTATTTTGTATGCTGTCCTTTGCTATTTTTTAATAAAATATCAAGCAAAACGAAAATTAATATAGATAAAAAGCACTTCCTTGAGGAAGTGCTTTTTATTTGAGTAATGCAACAGCAACGGCGTAATCACCATCGTGACTGATTGAAACAGTTGCTTCGATGCCCTTGACAACAGGTTCACCAAAGGGGCCAGAAAGAATTGAGATGTCTTGGAATTTAATGCTTTTGTCATTGCCAAGTCCAAATCCTGTTGCTTTGGCAAGTGCTTCTTTTGCCGCGAAGCGACCAGCGAGAAATTCGGTTTGTTTTTTGCCACTCAGTGAATGATATTTTTCTAATTCTTGCTGCGATAATACTTTTTCTGCAAGCTTAGATTGATTTTGAAAACGAGGAATATGAACAATATCGGTTCCTATCATAATAAAGCTCCTTTTACATTTCAAGCTGCTCATGTATTTCGAGCCAAGTGAGCTCAATTTCTTCAATTTCTCGCTCTTTTTCTTGGATCGTATTAACAAGTTGCTTGAGATAGTCGGGTTGTGTATAGGCGTTTGCCATTTCGAGTTGAAGTGTTTGAATTTCTGTTTGTAAATTAGTAATTATGGATTCGAGTTCTTCGGCTTGTTTTGTGAGTTGCTGACGTTTGTTGTTGCTGAGTTGAGATTCTTTTTTCTTTTCTGATAAAGGTTTTGAATGCTCTTGTGTTTTTGGCTGTGTGCGATCAATGATTGCTTTTTGTTCAAGATAATCGCTGTAATTTCCTTCAAAAACCATTAACCCTGATTCTGAGAATTCCCAAATTTTAGTTGCGATTCTATCAATGAAATACCGGTCATGAGATACAAAGATAAGTGTCCCTTCAAATTGGATGAGCGCTTCTTCAAGTGTTTCTCGCATGTGGATATCAAGGTGATTGGTCGGTTCATCAAGAATAAGTGTATTCATCTCTTTTTGTTTTAATACAGCAAGTGCCACACGCGCTTTTTCTCCACCCGAGAGTGTCGATAATGATTTTGATACGTCATCTTGGGTGAAGAGGAAATAACCGAGAAGGGAGCGAATAGATTCATCGTTCATTTGAGGGAAAATATCGTGGACGTAGTTGTATATTGTTTGGTTTCCGTGTAAGTCATCATGATTTTGATCGTAATACCCAATATCTACATTAGCTCCTTTTTTTACTGAGCCATGAAGGAGTGGAAGTTTACCGATTAGAGATTGAATGAATGATGTCTTCCCAATTCCATTTGGACCTACGATGGCAATCGCTTCTGATTTGTAAATCATTGATTCGATGTGCGATTGGAGTACTACATTATCATGCCCAATACTTAAATCGTTTATTGCGAATACGTCTTTCCCGCTCTGACGTTGAATGGGGAATGTAAGTGTTCGCATTTTTTTCTCTAAAAGTGGACTATCGATGAGGTCGGTTTTAATTTTATTTAATCGTTTGACGCGACTTTGAGCCATTTTTGCTGTTGAAGCGCGGGTTTTATTTTTTTGAATGTAATCTTCTAATTTTTTAATTTCGTTTTGCTGTGTTTGAAATGCAATCATTTGTTGAGCAAGTAAAATGTCTTTGTTGAGCATAAAGTCACTATAATTACCTTTGTGGTATAATCCACTTCCATTTGAAATTTCAAGTGTTTTATTTGCGACTTGATCTAAGAAGAAGCGATCATGACTAACACAGACGATACAACCATTATAAGATTTCAGCCAGTTCTCCAACCATGAAATTGTATCGACATCAAGGTGATTGGTTGGTTCATCGAGTAAAAGGATATCGGGAGCTGAAATAAGGAGATGCGCGAGCATTAATTTTGTTCGCTGTCCACCTGAGAGTGTTGACACTGGTGCATCAAGCATGTCACTAAAGCCAAATACAGATAAAACTTTTCGGACTTCGCTTAATTTCTGGAATCCGCCGAGATTTTCAAAATCATGATTAAGTGTATCGATGCGCTTTGTTATCTTTTGAAAGAGTTCGACATTGCTGTATACAGATTCTTCACCGAGTGAGGTTTGCGCATTGAGAATTTCTTTTTCAAGAAGGAGTAAACTTTCGACTGCTTTTAGTGCGTAAGCGTATATTGATTGTGAAAGATCTCCAGTAAAGTGCTGTGTCAGCGTACCAATTGTTGTATTTTTCGCTTGTTGTATTGCACCACTTTCAAGAAGAGAGGGCGTCATAATTGCTTTCATCAATGTTGTTTTTCCAGCGCCATTTGCTCCGATGATAGCGAGTGTATCACCACTATTTAAGTGAAATGAAATGTTTTGAAATATGACCTCGCCATCAAAAATTTGTGCTGCATTTGAAACAGTCAATAGTTGCATTTTAGGTCCCCCTTTTTCTGACATTGTACCATAAACTGTGCTATAATAACAGAGGTGATAAAATGATTGAAATATTTGATACGCACACACACTTAAATGCTGAGCAATTTTCTGATGACTATGATGAAGTTGTAAAAAGAGCATGGGAGCTTTATGGTGTAAAATACATGAATGTTGTTGGATTTGATGAAAAGACGATTCATCGAGCGATAGAGTTGTCGCAAAAATATCCCCATGTTTATATGACAGCAGGATGGCATCCTGTAGATGCTATTGATTTCCAAGAAAAAATTCATCTCCCATTAATTGAGGAGGCACTTAAATTACCTAAAACAATTGCGATAGGAGAAACAGGTTTAGATTATCATTGGGATAAGAGTCCAAAAGATATTCAACATGAACTTTTTTCTATGCAACTTGAAATGGCGAAATTATACAACCTGCCAGCTGTTATTCACATGCGAGATGCAACGGAAGATACCGTAAAAATGATAGAAAAACATGCAGATCCGAGATTAACGGGAATTATGCACAGTTACTCAGGAAGCCCAGAAATTGCCATAAACTTGACAAATTTGAAATTTATGATATCATTAAGTGGTATTGTAACTTTTAAAAATGCACATAAAATATTGGAAGTTATAAAAGAAACACCGAGTCAGTTTTTACTTGCTGAAACAGATGCACCATATCTTACGCCACATCCTAATCGGGGGAAGCGAAATGAGCCTGGTTATACGCGATATGTGGTGGAAAAAATAGCAGAAGTAAGAGAAGAGACAGTTGAAACAGTTGCAACATATACAACTGATAATGCAAAACGCATTTTTCAAATAGAAGGTGTCTAGGAGGAAATATTGATGATAAACGGAACTTCGCGGTCCCGCACATCTTCAAAATCACGGAATACGATGAAGAAATCAAAGAAAAACAAATTTGTTACGCGATTATCACAAATTATGTTTGTTTCTTTCTTTGGTGTGGCCGGATTTACAGGAATGAACTTTAAAAAGACAGTTAATCTTCAAGTTGATGCAACACAAAAACAAGTATCAACAGCAGCATCTACAGTAAGACAGTTATTAACAGAAAACAACTTAGATACATCAAATTATCAAGTGATTACAAATGATGATACTGTAGAAGCGAATGAAACGATAATATTATCATCGAAGAAAGAAATCAAACTTTCGGTTGAGGGTAATGTAAGAGATGTTACAACATATGCGTTAACATTTGGTGACTTTTTAAAAGAGCAAAATGTTGAATTAACGCCATCACATGTTGTAATTGAACCACAAATACACAACAAATCGGATTTTTTAATTCAATATAAAGAAATACGAATAGATGATGTTACTACTGAGAAAAGAGAAGTAACATTAAAAGTGGATTTACCAGTTGAAATAGTTGAAACTGATGAATTATTAAAAGGTCAAGAAGAGGTAACTCCCGGAAGTCCTAAAATAACAGTAGAAACATATGAAATAGGTAAAACCAATGGTGTTGAGATGACGAATGTCAAAACATCAGAAGTTGTAACTGACGCTGGAAAAGCAGCAGTTAAAAAAGTTGGGAAGAAAGTCTTACAATCAGGAATGGGCGAAGACAAAAAAGCATTGATGAAAGCTGCTGGTATTCAAGAAAGTGATTATGAATATGTAAATTACATTATTGATCGAGAAAGCAAGTGGAACATCAGTGCAACCAACTCTTCATCAGGAGCATTTGGTCTTCCTCAATCCTTACCTGCTACAAAGATGGCGAGTGAAGGAAGTGACTGGAAAACAAATCCAGTAACACAGTTGAAGTGGGCAAATAAGTATGCGAAGAGTCGCTATGGAAGCTGGAAGCATGCCTATGAATATTGGAATTCAAATAAAGTGTGGTAAAAACTGTTAGTCTACTAACAGTTTTTTCTGTAAGGAGTATTATGCTGAAAGAAAGAATAGATGATATAATCGTAGTTGAAGGTGTTCACGACGTCCAGAAAATACAATCAATATATGACGTTGATGTACTTTATACAAATGGGAGTGCGGTATCAACAGAGTTTATTAAGCAATTACAAATTTTAAATGAAACGCGATCTATTATTGTATTTACTGATCCTGATTTTCCGGGAAAGAAAATTCGACAGACTGTAATGGATGCTATACCGAATGTGAAACATGCATTCATTGATAAAGAAAGAGCACTTGGTAAGGGTAAAGTGGGTGTAGAGCACGCAAGTGTTGAAGATATACGATATGCACTTTCTCATGTTGTGAGCCCTGTGACACGATCGGTTGATGAAATAATGTGGTCGGATTTGATTTGTCGAAATCTTATAGTTGGAGATGATGCCAAACAAAAACGGACTTACATTGCAAATAAACTTCATCTTGGTCATGTGAATACAAAACAATTTTATAAGCATTTACTTTTATTTGGGGTGTCACTTGAGCATCTTGATAGTATAATAGAGGAGTTTGAATATGAAAAAAATTGCAACATGGAGTGAAACGAAGCGAGTTTTAGATAAGCATCATTTTTCACTTAAGAAGAAATTTGGCCAAAACTTCCTGATTGATCAAAATATTTTACGAAAAATTGTTGAAGTTGCATCTGTGGAGGATAAGCATGTTGTCGAAATTGGACCAGGTATTGGGGCGTTGACACAGTTTATAGCAGATGATGCGGCATCGGTTCATTGTTTTGAAGTAGATGAAACATTAAAACCAATTTTAGCCGAAACGTTAAATGATTATCCTAATGTTGAAGTTATCTTTCAAGATATTTTGAAATCTCAATTTGAAACGTATGATTTTTTAGAAAAAAGATTTTCAGTTGTAGCGAATTTACCTTATTATATTACGACACCAATTATTGAGCATCTTATTCCGTATCGAAAACAAATTGATAGTATTACGATTATGATGCAAAAAGAAGTTGCTGAGCGGATTCAAGCTGCTCCTGGTTCTAAACAGTATGGCTCACTATCAATTTATTTGCAGACTTATTTTGATGCTGAAATTGCTTTTGTAGTGCCACGCACTGTATTTATGCCACCACCGGATGTTGAATCAGCAATATTGCACTTAGTTCCTAAAAAGCAAATGCATCTTCAAGAAGAAGAGATTGCAACATTTGAAAAGATAATCCGCGCAGCTTTTGCAACTCGTCGTAAAACAATTTTAAATAATTTACAGCGTTTATATGGTAAAGAGAAGACGATAGAATACTTAGAGTCTGCTAAAATAACATCGAATTTGCGACCAGAACAAATAAGTATAGATAGTTATAGTGAACTATCACGTATTGTTTATGAAGATACTCAAAACGTCGACTAAACTCTAAAATAGCCAATACTATCTTCAATACTTTGAATTTCAAATTAATTTGACTTTAATGCCTTTTGTATGTTAGCCTAATGGGGAGGTGAAAACATATGAAAGGTTTTAAAATACGCAATTTTGAATTTGAACTTCCTGTTGTCCAAGGTGGAATGGGAATTGGTATAAGTTGGGACAGATTAGCCGGGACAGTTTCGAACCTGGGTGGACTAGGTACGATTAGTGCTGTTGGAACAGGATATTATCAAGGGGGAAAGTTTGCGAATCGATTAGTAAAAGGTCGTCCTTTTGATTCTGCGAGTTCGTATTCCCCAGAAGGATTAAAAGAAATTTTCAAAAATGCGCGTAAAATATGTGGGAATAAACCACTTGCGTGTAATATTTTACATGTTATTAACGATTATGCGCGCGTTGTAAAAGACGCAATAGAAGCGGGAGCTAATATTATTGTTACCGGAGCAGGACTTCCTCTTGAGTTGGCATCTCTTGTCATTGAACATCCTGAGGTGGCGATCGTGCCAATTGTTTCATCAGCACGTGCTTTAAAAATCATCGCGCATCGCTGGAAAAAGGCGGGAAGACTTCCTGATGCAGTGATCGTAGAAGGGCCCAAAAGTGGTGGTCATCAAGGTGTGAAAGTTGAGGAATTATTCTCAGAAGAACATACACTTGAAGCGATTCTTCCCGATATCGTAAAAGAGCGTGACACACTAGGAGACTTTCCAATTATTGTAGCTGGTGGAATATATGATGCAGAAGATGTGAGAAAGTTTCGTTTACTTGGTGCAGATGCCGTTCAATTAGGTACACGCTTTGTTGCAACGTATGAGAGTGATGCTAGTGATGTATTTAAACAAAAAATGGTCGAGTTAAAAGAAGAGGATATTATTATTATAAAATCACCTGTTGGTTATCCAGCACGTGCAATGAGGACGCCATTGACTGATAGCTTAGATGAAAATGGTCGCATTCAGTGCATTAGCAACTGTGTGGCACCGTGTAAACGAGGTGAAGGTGCACGCAAGGTGGGTTATTGTATTGCAGACAGTCTTGCGGATGCTGTGCGCGGGTTGCATGAAACAGGGTTGTTTTTCACGGGAAGTAATGGTTATCGTGTCGATAAAATTATCTCTGTTAGAGAATTACTTGATAGTTTGATACCGGGTTTTGCTGAATAATGAGATAAAGTGGAAAAGTCAACAATTGTGTTGACTTTTTTATTATTCTTTCTTACAATGAAATTAGTAAGAATAGGAGTGATTTTCATGCAACATCCAGTAATTTATTCTATTTATATTCGCAATCATACAATTGAAGGTACATTTGCTGCGGCTCAACGTGACTTGGAGCGAGTGCGTGATTTGGGAGCCGATATCGTTTGGCTTATGCCAATCCATAAGATTGGAAAGAAACAGCGAAAAGGTGTTTTGGGGTGCCCTTACGCGATTGCTGATTATCGTTCAATTAACGAAGAGTACGGAACACTTGAGGATTTTCAAAATTTTGTGAATGAATCGCATCGTTTAGGTATGAAGGTGATTATTGATGTGGTGTATAATCATACAGCACCGGATCATCATTGGGTGAATGAGAAACCAGAGTATTATTATCGAAAAGAAGATGGTACATTTGGAAATAAAGTTGGTGATTGGAGTGACATTATCGACTTGGACTATTCGAATGAGGAATTGTGGGTTGAACAGATAGAAGCGCTAAAATATTGGCTTGCTCAAGGAGTTGATGGTTTTCGCTGTGATGTACCTTCACTTTTACCGAGTGATTTTTGGAAAAAAGTGAGAACTGAACTTTCAAAAGTAAAATCAGATGTGTTTATGTTGGCAGAAAGCGTGGAGCCAGCATTTATCACAACGCTTCGCCGTGATGGATTTACAGCGCTCTCGGATGGGGAGTTGTATCCAGCGTTTGACTATACGTATGATTACGATGTATATCAATTTCAAAAAGCGGCATTTGATGGACACTATCCATTCAGCATGTTGCATGAAAAAGTTCGCCAACAACAATATACGCTTCCCGAACAAGGCTATAAACTTCGCTTTGTAGAAAATCACGATCAACCACGAATTGAATCAATTTGTGAAGGGGATGAAGACCAAAAAATTCAATGGCTTGCTTGGATGTATTTTCAGAAAGGATCACCTCTTCTTTATGCAGGGGTTGAAACGACAAATCGCTATACACCGACGTTATTTGATCGTGAGCCAATTGAATGGACGGAAACGAATCAACGATATGTAAGTTTTATTAAGTCGTTAAAAGAGTTGAAAGCAAATGAAATTATTCAACATGGATATTATGAAGTTGACCCATTTGAGCGTGATGGTTTATTTGTTGCTCGATATACATATCAAAACAAGACAGTAGTTGGTTATTTCAATGTTGATTGTAATGAAAAGTGGGTTCGCTTACCTAATGGTCTTCGTTTTAAAAAAGCGCGCAATTTACTTACAAATCAAGAAATTGTTTTAGACAAAGCAATTGTCTTGCGCGATGAACCGTTTATATTTGAAGTTATAGGAAATTAAAATAGGCGTAGAGCCTATTTTTTTTATGCAATAGATGTATATATATGATAGAATAATAAATATATATAATGAAAGAAGGTGGAGTTTTGGAGCGGTTTGCATATTTAATAAGACGTATTGTGAACATAGTACTCTTTTCGATAACAGCAATCTTTTTGTTGATGCTGTTATATGTACTATGGAGCCCTAAGCTTGGAATTTCAGTCTTTTTTGAAAGAGAAGGAGTGCAAATTGTTGTACTTGGCTTTCTTGTTATCCTTTTTGTAACGCTAGGTAGTGTTTTGAGTCAAACGATTATTTCAACGAAAACCCGTGAAAAAATTAACACCCTAGAAATGAAAGAGAAACTAGAGTTAGATGGTTTAATTGCTAATTTACCGATTGGAATTATAAAATTAAAAGATGGTACACAAGAGATTGGGTTGATGAGTAATCAAGCGATTCAATTTTTTGGTCGTGATGCAAAAGGTGAACAGCTTGAAATGTTGCACCCAGCTTTCCAGACAGAGCAAGGATTAATTATTCCAGAAGAAGTAGAAGTGAACCATTTTGTTTTGCAAACGAGTTTTGACGCACAAATTCACACATTGAAATTGATTGATGTAACTGAAGAACGACGTTTGGAAGAAGCATTAAAAGGTCGTCAAATTGTAGCTGGTTATATCAATATAGATAACTTTGATACGGCGGTTGGGAAAACAGAACTTGAATCTAATGAATTGAGTTTTACGCTCAATAAAATTTTAGGACAATGGTTTAATGAACGTGGTATATATATTCGTCAATACAAAGAAGAGCGTTGGCTTATCGTTACAGAATTAAGTCGTCTCCACTTGCTTGAAAAAGAACGATTTGGTATTTTAGAAGATGTTCGTAATTTTGGGAAATCAGTTCATGTACAAATGTCTGTGAGTGGTGCTTTTGCGAGTGCTGATGATTTTTGGTCGGCAACGAAATTATCTTGGCCATTAATTGATTTAATTGAAAATCGTGGTGGGGATCAAATTATTGTTCGTGATAGTGATGGTGAATTACACACATATGGTGGAATGACGCAAATTGATGCGCAAAGAACGCAGACAAGAGCAAGAGCGATGACAGCACTCTTTAGCGATGTTCTGAAAGAAGCGGACAAAGTGTATATTATGGGTCATAAATTCGCTGATGCTGATGTCATTGGATCGGTACTTGGAATGAAACGTTTTTGTGATCATCAAAGTGTTGACGCGGAAATTATTCTTGACTGGTCAGTTGTGAATGATGAAGTGAAGAAACTATTTAATGAACTTGATGGAAACGATCGTGTGTTTACAGCACCAAATCAATTTGATATTGATTCGGTTAAAGGGAAAATAGTGAAAACAATTGTGATTGATACGACGATTCAAGCGTTGGTGGAACTTCCGGAATTACTTGATGTAACGAAGGTTATTGTTATTGATCATCATCGTCGAGGGATGAATAGTATAAATGACACTGAAGTTTCGTATATTGAACCGTATGCATCTTCTGCTTCGGAACTTGTAACAGAGATGCTTCAGTATACACCAGAACGAATTACATTATCACTTGCAGAAGCAACGATGCTTTTTTATGGCATTATCGTTGATTCTCAAAACTTTAAAATCAAAACAGGAAAAGCAACTTTTTCGGCTGCGTCATATTTAAGAGATAAGGGTGCAGACCCGATATTGTTGCATGAAATTACACGTGAGAGTTTTGATGTGTTTCTTATGCGAAACCGCCTGCTTTCATACGCTGAAAATTTACAAGGGAGTAAAATGTTGGCTGTGTCAAACGAAGAGGATAAAATTTATCGTCGCGAAGAGTTGGCTAAAGCGGCAGATACGCTACTTGAATTTTCTGATATTGAAGTATCTATTGTAGCGGCAAAAATAGATGAAAATACAATTGGAATAAGTGCCCGTTCCATGGGTGAGGTTAACGTGCAAAAGTTGATGGAACAATTTGGTGGTGGTGGTCACTTTACTGCGGCAGCATCTCAAATTAAAGATTCGAACTTACAGGCGGTAAAAACAGAATTAGAATACGTACTCAGGAGGTTGTAAATATGAAAGTTATATTTTTAGAAGATGTTAAAGGAAAAGGGAAAAGAGGAGAAATAAAAGAAGTTCCGAATGGTTATGGTCAATTTTTAATTAAGAATAAACAAGCTGAAGAAGCGAACAATAAAAATATTAATAAACTTAATCGAGAAGAAGATCAAAAAGCGGAAGCATATCAAAATGAAATTATTGCGGCGCGTGAATTAGCGAAGCTATTGGATAAAAAAGAAGTCAAAATTGCAGTTAAAGTTGGAGAACACAACCGTGTATTTGGTTCAGTGTCAACAAAACAAATTGTTGAAGCGTATCAAAAACAACATGACATCAAACTTGATAAACATAATATTCATCTTGAACATCCAATTTCAGCAATTGGAAAGACAGATGTTGATGTAAAATTACACAAAGAAGTACATGGTGTACTTCACGTTGTTGTTGAAGGAGAAAAATAACATGGAAATGCCACGGTATGTACCTTATAATCAAGAAGCAGAACAAGCAGTGCTTGGAGCTGTTTTTCTTGATGGGAAAGCATTGAATACACTTGTTGAAAAGTTAAGTGAAACTGATTTTTATGAACAACGAAATCAGTATTTGTTTCGTACATTACAATTGATGTACAATGATTCAACACCGATAGATGTAACGACAATTTCCAATTACTTAAAGGAACAGAATTTACTTGAAAAAATTGGTGGAATTGGTTATGTTGTTGAACTTGTTGATAAAGTGTATGCTGTTGCTAATTTAGATGCGTATATTGAGATTGTGCAGAAGTATGCACTATTACGTCAACTCGTTGCGATGGCACACACTATCTTAGAACATGGACAAAATGAAGATAAAGATGCTAATGAGTTGCTTGAGGAAGTTGAACAACAAATCTTGAAAATCGGATCATTGCAACAAACATCAGAATTCCATCAAATTCGTGATGTTGTAGGCGGGGCGCTTGAATATATAGAAGAATTAAAAAAGAATGACAAACACGTAACTGGTCTCACAACAGGTTATAAAGATTTAGATGAAATGACAGCGGGTTTAAAAGGGAGTGAACTTATTATCGTTGGAGCGCGTCCAGCGATGGGGAAAACAGCTTTTGCCTTGAATATCAGCCGAAATGCTGCAGTTGAAAATGACGCTGTTGTTGCTATCTTTTCATTGGAGATGAGTGCGCAACAATTGGTAATGCGTCTTTTATCAAGTGAAGCTAAAATTCCATTTGATAAATTACGTACCGGTAATCTCACGAGTGAAGAATTTAATCGTTTGACAATCGGTGCAAATAATTTGGCGAAAATGAAAATTGTTATTGATGATTCTCCTGGTATTACTGTTGGTGAAATGCGTTCGAAATGTCGCCGTATTAAACAAGAGTTTGGTCTTGATATGGTCATGATTGATTATCTTCAATTAATACATTCAAATGTGCGTGCATCATCACGTCAAGAGGAAGTGTCATATATTTCACGAAATTTAAAAGGTTTAGCACGCGAGCTGGATGTGCCAGTCATTGCACTTTCTCAGCTTTCACGTGCGGTTGAATCGCGACCTGAGAAAAAGCCGATGATGTCAGATATTCGTGAATCGGGAAGTATTGAGCAAGATGCAGATGTTGTAGCATTTTTGTACCGTGAAGATTACTATAATCCAGAAGCTGAAAATCCTAATACAGTTGAAATTATTATTGGGAAACAACGAAGTGGACCAGTTGGAACGGTAACACTTGCATTTATTAAAGAATACAGTAAGTTTGAGAATTTTTCTCAACGTGATGAATATAGTTTGTAGAAATACGATTGGAGTAACAATGTATATACAAGTACTAGCGAGTGGAAGTAAAGGAAACGTTATTTATTTACAATTTAAGGAACGCCGCTTTTTAATTGATGTTGGAATTTCCTATAAGCAATTAAAAATAATTGCTGAAGAGAATGAAATTGATTTGAGTTCTCTCTCAGCGGTGTTTATTACACATGAACATAGTGATCATATTAAAGGGTTACGAACTTTTCATAAAAATCATAAAAACATTCCTATTGTTTTAAGCAAGGGTACTTTTCAAGGGTTGAAAATAGACATTCAAGAAGTTTTAGAGAATATTTATTATATTGAAGAAGGAGTGACTCGTCAGCTGGATGATAAATGTACAATTGAAGTGTTTGGGTTATCGCATGATGCGAATGAACCAACAGGTTACATTTTTTATTATGAAGAAATAAAAGTTGTTGTTTTAACCGATACTGGCTATGTGAGTGAAAGGGTGAAGGAACGTATCGCTGGTGCAGATGTATATGTTTTAGAATTTAATCACGATCCAGAATTGTTGATGCATTCACAATATCCGTGGCACATCAAGCAACGAATTTTATCGAGTAAAGGTCATTTATCAAATGAAGATGCGTCTTATCTTGTGGAAGAAATTGCGAACGAAAAGACACACCATGTGTTATTTGCACATATGAGTGAAAGTAATAACTTAGGTGTGTTGATTCAAGATGCTGTTGCTAAATATGTTGATAAACCGCATGTTACATTTCAATTTGCTTATCAACATGAACCAACAATAAAAATTAAACTATGATGTAAAATGCCACATTTTTAGCAATAAAATGTGGTAAAATATTTTTGTGAGACAAAATTTAAAATTAATAATAGGGGGATGAATATGAAAAAACGTATTTTCCGTATATTATTTAGTGTATTACTCGTTGTGGGGATGATGTCTGCAGTACTTTACAGCGTGACAAAATATGTGGACTGGAAAAAACTTACTGTTCAAGATAGTGTTACAGTGAATACACCGATGACGCGAGTTACAGCAGAGGTTAAAAATTCAGTTTATGGAATATATAATGTATCGGATAAAGGACGAGCAAGCGGTAGTGGTTTTATTTATAAAATCGACGGTGATAAAGGATACTTACTCACGAATGCTCATGTTGTTAAAGATGCGAAAGAATTACACGTGTTTTTTGAAACGGGGGCGATGATTCCGGCGAAGCTTGAAGGTCGTGATGAGAATTTTGACCTAGCAGTTGTAAGTGTAAATAAAGCGGATTTACAACCTGGTGCTAAAGCAATTCCATTGAGTGAAGAAATGCCCGAGCTTGGAGCAGACGTTCTGGCGATGGGAACACCGTTGCATATGACATTTTATAATACGACAACAGTTGGTGTTATTTCGGGAGTATCTCGAGTTTTTATTGAAAATACTGTGAGAGACAAGGCGTTACATTATAATGATTTTTTACAAGTTGATGCAGCGATTAATCATGGAAATAGTGGGGGACCACTATTTAATCAAAAAGGTGAAGTAATTGGTGTGAATGCGCGAGGAATTGCAGGAGATACAGAATCTCCTGTGTCGAATCTTTCGTTTTCTATTCCGGTTTATGTAATTAAAAGTGTACTCCCTTATATTGAAAAAGGGGAAAGTAAATCAATTCTATCTTTAGGAATTGCGATAGATGGATATTACGAAGAAAGTTATGGGAGCCTCGTGGAAAAGAAAAATGATGCAGGAAACACTGTTTCATATGTTCAAGTAAATAGTCCGGCGGAGAAGGCGGGGTTTGCGATTGGAGATATTATTGTTTCGCTAGATGGTTCACAAAACATCAAAACAACAGATATTGCGCACAAGTTGATAAATTCTAAAAAAGGGGATATCTTGCACTTTCAAGTAAAGCGTGGTGGGCAAACGATACCCTTGGATGTCAATTTAAACAAAGAAGTGAAGTAGGAGATGTGATGATGAAATTTTCAGAAATAAAAAAAGTAATTCGAATGATTTTAATTGTGACGCTTGTTTCAGTAATTGCTCTTGTTGGAACTATTCTTTACGGAATGAATGCGTTGGCGGGTGAGCGGAAAATCACATATCAAGATAATGTAGCGTCGGCTCAACAAACTTCTGCGATGGTGAAGAGTGTTTATCCAGCTTTGGTCGGTATTTATGTGGCAGACACTCAAGGTGTTAGTTACGGAAGTGGTTTTTTATATAAAGTAGAAGGAAACAAAGCATTTATTATGACTAATGCCCATGTTGCAGTTGGGAGTGGAAGTCCTGTAGTATATTTTAACAATCGTTCAAAAGTCGAAGGCCGATTGCTAGGTAAAGATGAAAATAGGGATATTGCAGTTGTGAGTATTCCTTCGTCTGCACTTCCGGAAGGATATACAACTGTGAATTTTGGAGATTCAGATAAATTACAGTTAGGAGAACCGGTTGTAGCAATTGGGAATCCGATTGATCCAGAATTTTTTGGAACGACAACAACAGGTGTTGTGTCAGGTGTGTCGCGTTTATTTAAATTAGAAACAGCACAGCAAAAACGGACGTATTTCCAAGAATTTGTTCAAATTGATGCGGCTATCAATCATGGAAACAGCGGTGGTCCGTTGTTTAATCTAGCAGGTCAGATAGTTGGCATGAATTCTCGTGGTATTTCATCAATTCAAGGCGAGCCTGTATCGAACTTCGGTTTCGCTATTCCTTCACGAACTTTGAAGTGGCTTGTTGATGATTTAGAAAGTGGAAAAGAATCAGGAATTGTTATTGTTGGAATTGTCCCATCTGATTCTGTTGGTCTTCGTGATGATTTCTCAGAAGATGAAGAACGCGATGTTGAGCGTATTGATGGAATGAAACTAAGTAAAGTCCAAAGAGGTGGTGCAGCAGAAACCGCGGGATTACAAGCTGGAGATGTAATTACTAAAATCGATGATTATGAAGTACATTCAACGCGTGATTTCATGAGACAAATTGCTAACAAGAAAAAAGGGGATAAAGCAAAAATTGTATATACTCGAAATCAGGAGACAAAAGAAACAACAATTCAATTTGTTGATGTGTCGTTATAATGAAAGTAAAGATTATTGTTGTTGGGAAATTGAAGGAAAAATATTTGCAAGCAGCAGAGGCTGAATATATGAAACGTTTAAGACCTTATGCTAAAGTAGAAATTATTGAAGTGAAGGAAAGAACGGGGAAAGAAGGGGTCTCAGAAAATGAATTAAAAGACTTAATGCATCAAGAATGGAACGATGTGAAAAGATATATTAATGATACGGATACTGTGTGGTGTTTAGATGTTCATGGAGAGATAGTGAGTAGTGAGATGTTGAGTGAGAAGATGCAAACGTGGAAAACGTGGGAATCTTCACAATCACAACTTGTATTCGTTATAGGTGGACCTGCTGGTTTAGATGATCATCTTCGAAAAAGAGCAAAATGGCTATGGAGCATGTCGAAGTTGACATTTACACACCAATTTGTACGTGTGATCTTACTTGAACAAATTTATCGTGCAGAAAAGATAATGAGAAAAGAACCATATCACAAATAAACAACAAGTTTTTAGGCTTGTTGTTTTTATTTTGTAATGCTGATATAATAAACAAGTCAGAAATATTAATGATAATAATTGGAGGATGTAAATATATATGGAAATGACTAATGGAAATTCAAATACACAAGTAGCAGCAGCTAAACTTCCAAAAGCATCGAAAGTGGCGCTTATTGGTATGGCGATTGTTGTTGCTGGTACAGTGATTGATAGAGTTTATTCTTATTTTTATTCAATGGAGTTGGCGAAAATTATGAAAGAATATGCTTTAGATGTTCCTGAGAACGCTGCAGCAAAATTGATTGGTATTGCGCTCAATGTAGCCTTTTTAGCTCTCTTTATTTGGTTGGCACTCCGTTTGAAAAAAGCGAAAACAAAAGCGATTGCAGTTAACTTGGTTGTATTTTCAAGTATTCTAGTTGGTTTAGGAGTGATTGGGATATTAATTATGCCATTTGCAATAAATGTTTTACAAGCGGTACCGAGTGTGAAAAGTAATGCTTTAAATCAATTGAGAAGTATGGTTAGTATATCGCAATTGATTGCAATCATTTCTCTAGTGGGTTGGTCTACGGTTTTAGCTGGTGGAATAATAGGTGTACGTGCAACAGAGGAAGAGTTGGAAGAAAATAGACTTGCTGAATAATATAAAATATTTTAAAGGTTTTGCTTGATTTTAGCAAAACCTTTTGTTATAATAATGAAGGTTTGTCTATGTTGACGTGCGAGGTTGCCGACACACTAGGAGCCGTTGTTAACGGAATGCCGCCTGGTGTCGGGATAAAATTCGTGCCGAGTAGGTCCAAAACGCAAAAATTAGGAGGACAAAAAATGGCAGCAAAGAAAATTCGAATTCGCTTAAAAGCATATGATCATCGTTTGATTGATCAATCAGCAGAGAAAATTGTTTCTGCAGCGAAAAAAACTGGTGCAGTTGTAACAGGTCCAGTACCTCTTCCAACAGAGAAATCAGTTTACACTATTTTACGTGCGGTTCACAAATATAAAGATTCACGTGAACAATTCGAACAACGCACACACAAACGCCTTATTGATATTGAAGGTTGGAGCAAAGAAACAGTTTCAGCGCTTGAAAACCTTAAATTACCATCAGGTGTAGAAATCGACATTAAATTATAGGAGGTGTGGTCATGGCGAAAGGAATCTTAGGTCGTAAAATTGGAATGACACAAGTATTCGCAACAGATGGCGAACTTGTACCGGTAACGGTTGTTGAAGTAACTCCGAATGTTGTTTTACAAGTTAAAACAGTAGAAACAGATGGATACAACGCCGTACAAATCGGGTTTGATGACAAACCTGAACGATTAGCAACAAAACCAGAAGCTGGTCATGCTAAGAAGGCAAACACTGCCCCTAAGCGCTTCATTCGTGAAATCCGCGAAATGAGTGCTGATGGCCTAGAAGTTGGAGCATCACTCGATGTAACAGTTTTTGAGGCAGGAGAAATAGTTGACGTGACAGGAACTTCAAAAGGAAAAGGATTCCAAGGTTCAATCAAACGTCACGGACAAAGTCGCGGACCAATGGCGCACGGTTCTCGTTACCATAGACGCCCAGGTTCAATGGGTGCGGTTGCAGCTAACCGCGTATTTAAAGGTAAGAAATTACCAGGACAAACAGGTGGAGAAACAATTACTGTTCAAAACCTTGAGATTGTTTCAGTTGATACAGAGAACAATGTTCTTCTTATCAAAGGAAATGTTCCAGGTCCAAAACGTTCTACTGTACTTGTACGTGGAAATGTTAAAAATAACAAAGCGAAAACAGCAAAAGAACTTGTTTCTTATAAAGCAGCAGTAGTTGCTGAAGAAGTAGAAGTTGCTGAAACAGCGGCAGAATAATTGAAAGGAGGCAATTTCGTGGCAAAAGTTAAATTATATGATCAAACAGCAAAAGCTGTTGGCGATGTAGAACTCAATGATTCGGTATTCGGTGTTGAAATGACTCCAGGACGCCGTCAAATGATTTTTGATGCAATTCTTGTTTATCGTGCATCACTTCGTCAAGGGACTCACAAAGCTAAGACTCGTTCTGAAGTTCGCGGTGGTGGACGTAAACCGTGGCGTCAAAAAGGAACTGGACGTGCTCGTCAAGGGTCAACTCGTTCTCCGCAATGGGTTGGCGGTGGAGTGGTTTTCGGACCAACACCACGTTCTTACGAAATCAAGATGAATCGTAAAGAATATCGTGCTGCACTTCGTGCTGCATATTCAACAGCAGTAGCAAATGAAAAATTCTCAGTTCTTGATAAGTTAAACTTCTCTGAAGTGAAAACGAAACAAGCTTCTGAAATGGTAAAAGCATTTGATGCTAAAAAAGTATTACTCGTTGTCGGAAATGATTTTGAAGATCAAAATGTTTCACTTTCAATTCGCAATGTGCAATCAATTACAATGAAACCAGCAAACAAAGTGTCAGTATACGATATTATCAATGCTGGAAAACTCATCATGACACAAGATGCAGTAAAAAATGTTGAGGAGGTGCTTGCTAATGCATAGTGCTGATATCATCAAACGACCACTTATCACTGAGAAATCAGTAGGAATGGGTGAAGTTGTTGTAAAAACAAAAGTAAGTCCAGGTGTATACGAAGATAAAACAATCAAGAAATATACATTCGAAGTGGATTACAACGCAGACAAAACACAAGTTAAAAATGCAATTGAGCAACTCTTTGAAGGAGCGAAAGTTGAAAAAGTCAACATTATGAATATTCGCCCTAAAAAACGTCGTGTTGGTAAGTATACAGGATATACAAACCGTCGTCGTAAAGCAATCGTAACGCTTGCTCAAGATAGCGCAGACTTATTTTAATTCTAGGAGGGAAAGCTAGTGGCAATTAAAGCATATAAACCGACCACAAACGGTCGTCGTAACATGACAACGCTTGATTTCAGTGAAATCACAACAAGCACGCCAGAAAAATCGCTCCTTGCACCACTTAAAAAGACTGGTGGACGTAATAACCAAGGTAAAATTACCGTACGTCACCATGGTGGAGGGCACAAACGCCGCTACCGTATTATCGATTTCAAACGTAATAAAGACGGTATGGCAGCAAAAGTAATGACAATTGAGTACGATCCAAATCGTTCATCAAACATTGCTCTTGTACGTTACACAGATGGTGAAAAACGTTACATCATCGCACCAAAGGGATTAACAGTAGGAATGGAAGTATTCTCAGGTGTTGGTTCTGATATCAAACCAGGAAATACACTTCCACTTGAAAAGATTCCAGTCGGAACACTTATTCACAACATTGAACTTCACCCAGGAAAAGGTGGACAACTTGTCCGTGCTGCTGGAACAAGCGCACAAATTCTTGGACGTGAAGACAAGTATGTACTTATTCGTCTCCGTTCTGGAGAAGTTCGTTACATCCTTGGAGCATGTCGTGCTACAATCGGTGAAGTTGGAAATGAATTCCATGAACTTGTAAACCTTGGTAAAGCAGGACGTAAACGTTGGCTTGGTGTTAAACCAACAGTACGTGGTTCTGTAATGAACCCGAATGACCATCCACACGGTGGAGGGGAAGGACGTTCTCCAATCGGTCGTAAAGCGCCAGTTACTCCTTGGGGTA
>JBOFHN010000075.1:0-6483 GCA_051649665.1 Culicoidibacterales bacterium | reverse complement strand
AATGAAGGAATATTTAAATTCAGGTGCAGAAAAATTTGATAGTCTAAAAGAAAAAAGTACAAATTCAAAACAATCAGGAGCAAAAGAAGTCACTTCTGAAAAAGGAATTACTGTATTAGAAGCAGCGGATTATCCAAATGTTCCAAAAGGTCAAATGGTAAAAGAATTCGAAGAAGCAGGACTTAAAACTTCACCGCTTAATGCGTGGTCTGAGCCGGTTAAAACATCATTTGGTTATCACATTCAATATGTGTATGAGAGAAGTGGCGTTTCAGAAAATCAAAATTTAACAGTAGCAAAACAAAAATTTGCAGATAAAATTATGCAAACAAATAAAAGCACTTCTAAAATTATTGATCAAGCCATGATTAAACTTCGCGAGAAAAATAATTTTTCAATTACAGATGAGCGACTTCAAAAAGAATATGAAACATATAAAAAAGAACTCGCAACTTCATTTGACGCTGAGAAAAAAGCAGTATTAAGTGGAGATAAAACACAAGCTCAGGGACAACAAATCCCTACAGCAACTGAGTAGGAGGAAAAGAGATGAAAAAGATTTTTTCATATACGATAGTTGTGTTTGCAGCGCTTCTTTTAACAGGTTGTGCAAGCAATGCAGTTTCAGTTAGCAATGATGAAGTTGTTAAATTTAACGGTGGAGCAATTACAAAAACAGATGCATATAATCAATTAGTTGCAACAGCAAGTTATGACACAACATTTAAAGTTTTAAGAGGGCTCTTGACACAAGTAGATGCACAATTACTTGAAAAAGATTCAACGTATACAGCCAAAATAAAAGATGAAGATATTAATAATCAATATAATGATTTTGTAAAACAAGCAGGAGATGCTGAAAAAGCATATGCTGAAATGACACAACAAATCGGACAAACAATTACAAATGAAGCAGAAGCAAAAAAAGCACTCCGTTATATGGCACTTGTAAAAGAATGTGTACTTGATCGAGGTGCTTCAGATTCAGAAATTGAAAAAGCATATGAATTAAAATATGGTGAAAAAGTAGCAGCAAAATATATATTATTAGCTGATAAAAACCAAGCTTCTGAATTACAAAAAGAACTTGTGACAGGGAATGTCAAAGTAGAAGATATTGTTTCCCAGTTTACAGCTTTCCAGGAAGCACAGCAAAAGTCACAAGCAGCACAAAGTCAAGCACAACCAAAGTTCACGTTCAGTAACAAATATACAATTTCAGCAGTTGTTGGTGAAAATGAGCAATCAATTACAAAAAAACTAGGAATATTTAAGGCGGAAGATGAAGCATTATTATTCCAACGTTCAAGTAAAGACACATGGCTTGCGCCAATTGAATTACAAAATCCACAAAGTGGAACTACTCAAGCAGCAAAACAATATATTCTTTTAAATCCATATAAGTATAGTGATGCAACAAAGCAAATTGATGATTCAGTAAAAGCTGAAATGAAATCAGAAGTTTCAAAATCAAAACTTCAAAGTTCAAAAGATGTCGAGAAAGTATTACGTGAGTACCGAAAATCAAAAGGATTTGAAATTTATGATAGTCAGTTGAAAAAGGCATTTGATGCGTACGAAAAAACAATTGATGCCCCTGAAACAGGTGCCTCTCAAGATGGAGCAACACAACAGACAGCTGCATAATGTAATAATGAGTTGCAACATTTGTTGCAACTCTTTTCTATCGAATAAGAAAGGTTGAGAAATGTGTTAAAACAGTACAATGAACAATCAATTCAAATATTAGAAGGACTCGATGCTGTTCGAAAACGACCAGGTATGTATATTGGTTCAACAGATAGTAGAGGGTTACATCATCTTGTGTATGAAATTGTCGATAATGCGATTGATGAAGTGCTTGCAGGACATGGGCGTAAAATACGTGTAGTTATTGAAAAAGATAATGCAATTTCAGTCTATGATGAAGGTCGAGGTATCCCAACTGGAGTACATGCAAGTGGAAAATCAACTCCCGAAGTGATTTTCACTCAACTTCATGCAGGTGGAAAATTTGGTGGTGAAGATTCAGGGTATAAAACATCAGGTGGACTGCATGGTGTTGGTTCATCAGTTGTTAATGCGTTATCATCGCGACTTGTTGTTACAATTAGGCGTGAAGGTCAGGTGTACGAACAAGAATTTTTAAATGGTGGCGTTCCAAATGGACCATTACGAGTTATTGGGAAAACAACAAAAAATGATACAGGAACAACTGTCTATTTCAAGCCAGATGCTGAAGTATTTTCAACAACAGAATATCATTTCTCGACAATTGCAACTCGTCTGCAAGAATCGGCTTTTTTGTTGAGCGGTGTAACTTTTGAGCTTTGTGATAAGCGCTCAGATGAAGAAGTGTCATTTATGTATGATAACGGATTAGAAGAATTTGTTGCAACACTGGCCAAAAAGAAAAAAGATGAGCAATTACAAATTTTTACAGCACAATCTCAACTGGATGACTTCGAGGTAGAATGGGCGTTTGCGAATACAGAACAATATAGTGAAACGATACAGTCATTTGTTAATAATGTGCGAACACGAGATGGTGGAACACATGAGACAGGACTTAAAACAGCATTTACTAAAGTTGTAAATGAATATGCAAGAAAACATGGATTAATCAAAGAAAAAGATAAAAACCTCGATGGTGCAGATATTCGTGAGGGATTAATTGCTGTCATCGCAGTTAAAATTCCGGAAAAGTATTTACAGTTTGAAGGACAAACCAAATCAAAACTCGGAACAACAGAAGCTCGCAGTATTGTAGAGGCAGCTGTTTCTGAGAAGTTGACCTTTATTTTAGAAGAGAATAGAACATATGCACAAGATTTAATTAAACGTGCACAGCGAGCACAACTTGCGCGTGAAGCAGCTCGTAAAGCACGTGAAGAGGTTCGTCTTGGAAAGAAAAGTTCAAAAAAAGAAACGATTCTCTCAGGGAAATTGACACCTGCACAGGGAAAAGATAAGACGAAAAATGAATTGTATCTCGTCGAAGGAGATTCAGCTGGTGGAAGCGCGAAGCAAGGTCGTGATCGTAAGTATCAAGCAATTTTGCCACTTCGTGGAAAAGTAATCAACACTGAAAAAGCAAAACTTGCTGATATTTTGAAAAATGAAGAAATTAATACGATTATTCATACGATTGGTGCTGGATTTGGTGCTGAATTTGATATTGAAAATTGTCGATATGATAAAGTTATTATCATGACAGATGCCGATACAGATGGAGCACATATCCAAGTGCTACTCTTAACGTTCTTCTTCCGCTATATGCGAGAATTAGTTGAAGCGGGGAAAGTTTATATTGCGTTGCCACCACTTTATAAAATAAGTCGAAATAATAATAAAATCGTTGAATATGCATGGAGTGATGACGATTTACAAGAAGCGATTAAAAAGGTTGGACGAGGCTACATGCTTCAACGTTATAAAGGACTTGGAGAAATGAATGCAGATCAGCTTTGGGAGACGACAATGGATCCTGAAACCCGTACATTGATTCAAGTGAATGTAGAAGATGGTGCCGCAGCAGATCGTATCGTAACGATATTGATGGGTGATAAAGTAGAGCCAAGACGCGATTGGATTGAGGCTAATATTGATTTTACGATTGTTGATGATTTCAGAGTAGAGGAGGATGGAGATGAGTAATAAAATTATATCCACAGGATTACAACAATTAATCGGTGAACGTTTTGGACGATATTCTCGTTATATTATCCAAGATCGTGCACTTCCTGATGTTCGAGATGGTTTAAAACCAGTTCAACGACGTATCCTTTTTGCGATGTACAAAGATGCCAATCACCACCAAAATGCATATCGAAAATCAGCAAAAACAGTCGGTAATGTTATCGGTAATTATCATCCACATGGAGATTCTTCCGTGTATGAAGCAATGGTCCGCATGTCACAAACGTGGAAATTAAGAGCCCCACTTATCGACATGCACGGGAACAATGGTTCTGTCGATGGCGATCCGGCGGCGGCAATGCGTTATACAGAGGCTCGTCTTGCTAAAATAAGTAGTGTCATTTTACAAGATATCGACAGACAAACAGTTGATTTTATTCCCAACTTTGATGATACGATGCTTGAACCGACAGTGCTTCCATCACGAATTCCAACACTTTTAATTAATGGAGCGACAGGGATTTCAGCAGGGTATGCAACGGATATTCCACCTCATAATATGAATGAAATTTTAGATGCGACTATTTTTCTTTTGAAAAATAAGCGTGCCGCTCTTGATGAATTGATGGAGATTGTTCAAGGGCCTGATTTTCCTACTGGCGGAATCGTTCAAGGGAAAGATGGACTGAGACAAGCGTTTGAAACTGGAAAAGGGAAAGTTGTTGTTCGTTCTCGTTATACGATTGAATCAAAATCCGGGAAAGACCGAATTATCATTTCTGAAATTCCGTATGAAGTGAATAAAGCAACACTTGTCAAATCAATTGATGAAATTCGTGTAGATAAAAAAATCGAAGGTATTGCAGAAGTTCGTGATGAAAGTGATCGTGAAGGATTACAGATCGTTGTTGAACTGAAAAAAGATGCGAACAGTGAACAAATTATTAACTACCTTCTAAAAAATACCGATATGCAAATCAATTATAATTATAATATGGTTGCAATTGCTGAGGGTCGACCACTTCTTCTTGGATTAAAAGAAATTTTAACACACTATAATGATCACCAAGTTGAAGTTATTACAAGACGTTCGCAATATGATTTAAAACGTGCACGTAAAAGACAACATATTTTAGCTGGGCTTATTCGAACATTGTCGATTCTCGACGAAGTACTCGCTGCTATTCGTGCATCAAAAGACAAAGCCGATGCCAAGAAAAATTTAGTTGAGCAATTTGAGTTTACAGAAGCACAAGCAGAAGCTATCGTCATGCTTCAATTATATCGTTTGACGAATACAGATGTTGTATCACTTGAGAATGAAAATGCAGAACTCCAATCTCAAATTCAAGAGTTAGAAAAAATCTTGAGTGATGAAAGCTACTTGAAGAAAGTTTTAATTCGTGAACTTGAAGCAATAAAAAATGAGTATGCAGAAAGTAACATGCGCAAAACAAAATTTGAAGCAGAAATTGCAGAAATTAAAATTGATGAACGTGCCCTCATTTCGATTAAAGAAGGAATGGTCACATTTAGTCGTGATGGGTATGTTAAATTTGTTAGTCAGCGTTCATATGCAAGCAGTAAAGGTGATATAACAGGTCTTAAAGAAGGCGATGCGCTTATTACACTTCAAAAAGCAACGACGGATCAAGTGTTTGTTGCCTTTACAAATACAGGGATGTATTATTACTTACCGCTTCGTATCTTAGCAGAGAGTAAATGGAAAGACGTGGGAACGCATATTGGAAACTTTATCCAAGGAAGTGCAGATGAAAAATTTGTTTTTGCAACAGTAATTGAAGAAAAATCAACACAGTCAATTATCGTTATGGCTACAAAACTCGGAATGGTAAAACGAAGCTTTGTCGAAGATTTACATTTACAACGATTTAAAAAACAAGCCGTTGCAATGAAGTTAAAACAAGGTGATGAGATTGTACTTGTTTCACTCTCAACAGAAGATGGTCATATTTCGATGCTTTCAAATGATGGACTTGGTGTCACATTTAAAGAAGCAGATGTTCCGATTACAGGACTGAAAACAGCTGGTGTTATCGGGATGCGATTAAAAGCTGATGACATGGTTTGTGGTGCACTTTCATACGATAAACAAGATATTGTAATTATCACTTCAAGAGGTGTGTTTAAACGTATGAGTTATCAACATTTACCAGTTTTAGGAAGAGGTGCCAAAGGTCAACTTTGGGTGAAAAAAGTGAAGTCAAATCCACTTGAACCAATAGCATTGTTACCATATGATAAAACGCTTGAAATTGGTCTTCAAACAAATCATACCTTTGAAATTCAAACAATGCCAGATTTGGCAATAAGTGATTTTAATGCTATTGGATCACAAGTGTATGAGCATGTTCAATTTATTCAGATAATTCAAAGCGATGCTGTTATAGAAAATGAAAAACAAATTGTCCATGAGGAAGAAGTTGAAGTAGATATCCGCAAAGAATTAGATAAAATTCGAAAATCGGAAAACTTTACAATTGATGATTTCTTAAAATAAATATTTTACACATTCACATAATTTACAATATTATTACGAATTTCAGATGATGTTTTAATTGTTATAATCAACGTGTAGAAACATTATATGAAAAGAGGTTATATTATGAGTATCATAATACGTAAAGTGAATATACTAAATAGTTATTATTACACGATACAAGAAGATGAAGAAGAGATAATGGTTAGTAAATTATTCCAAACAAAAGAAGAATGTTATCAGAACATTGAAGTGATGAAACAGAAAATGCCTCATCTTTCCCAAATCACCATTATTACGACAGCTTAAAAAAACTGAACACTTTATGTGTTCAGTTTTTTGTT
>JBOFHN010000074.1:0-12794 GCA_051649665.1 Culicoidibacterales bacterium | reverse complement strand
CAATCAACTTCCCAGATCCAGTTATCGATCTTGCAATTGAACCAAAATCAAAAGCAGATCAAGACAAAATGGGACTTGCGCTTCAACGTTTAACGGCAGAGGATCCATCATTTAGAGCGGAAACAAACCGTGAAACAGGACAAACAATCATTTCGGGAATGGGTGAATTACACCTTGAAATCATTGTTGACCGTATGAAACGTGAATTCAAAGTTGATGCTAACGTTGGTGCTCCACAAGTAGCATACCGTGAAACATTTACAGAAACTGTAGAAGTTCAAGGTAAACATGCGAAACAATCAGGTGGACGCGGACAATATGGTGATGCTTGGGTTCGTTTTGAACCACAAGAAGAAGGTGCAGGATTTGAGTACATCGACGGTGTTGTTGGTGGAGCTGTACCAAAAGAATACATCCCATCAGTTGGGACAGGTATTGAAAATGCAATGAAATCTGGACCACTTGCAGGTTACCCAATGGTTGATATCAAAGCGACACTTTTTGATGGATCATACCATGATGTCGATTCATCACAAATGGCATTCGAACTTGCTGGTGCACTTGCACTTCGTGAAGCTGCGAAAAAAGCAAAACCAGTTATTCTTGAGCCAATTATGAAAGTCGAAGTTGAAATGCCAGATGAATACATGGGAGATGTTATGGGTTCTATCTCATCACGTCGCGGTATGGTAGTTGGTAATGAAGATCGTAATGGTGTTCGTTTAATCAATGCTGAAGTACCACTCTCAGAAATGTTTGGTTATGCAACAACACTTCGTTCTATGACACAAGGTCGTGGAACATATACAATGGTGTTTGACCACTATTCAGCAGTTCCAAAATCGGTAGCTGAAGAAATTATTAAAAAACAAAATGGATAATTTCTGCTTTTTCTTAGGAAAAGAGTTGAAATTTTCAACAAAAATGATATAATATATTTGAAATTTTCATATATGAAGAAATTAAGGAGGCTATTAAAATGGCTAAAGCAAAATTTGACCGTTCAAAACCGCACGTTAACATCGGAACAATCGGACACGTTGACCACGGTAAAACTACATTAACTGCAGCAATCACGACTGTACTTGCAAAAGCAGGTGGAGCACAAGCAATGGATTATGCTTCAATCGATGCTGCACCAGAAGAGCGTGAGCGTGGAATCACAATCAACACTGCACACGTTGAGTATGAAACAGCAAACCGTCACTATGCGCACGTTGACTGCCCAGGACATGCTGACTACGTTAAAAACATGATCACAGGAGCAGCACAAATGGATGGAGCTATCCTTGTTGTTTCTGCAACTGATGGACCAATGCCACAAACTCGTGAGCATATCCTTCTTTCACGTCAAGTAGGGGTACCTTACATTGTTGTATTCCTTAACAAATGTGATATGGTTGATGATGAAGAACTTATCGAACTTGTTGAAATGGAAGTTCGTGATCTTCTTAATGAATATGATTTCCCAGGTGATGATACACCAGTAATCCAAGGTTCAGCTCTTGGTGCACTTAACGGAGATGCAAAATGGGAAGAAAAAATTATTGAACTTATGTCAACTGTTGATGAGTACATTCCAACTCCAACACGTGACAATGACAAACCATTCCTTATGCCAGTTGAGGATGTATTCTCAATTACAGGTCGTGGAACAGTAGCAACTGGACGTGTTGAGCGTGGTAAAGTTGAAGTAAATAATGAAGTTGAAATCATTGGTATCACAGATACTCGTAAAGTAGTAGTTACAGGAATCGAAATGTTCCGTAAACTTCTTGATTACGCTGAAGCTGGAGATAACATCGGAGCACTTCTTCGTGGTGTTCAACGTGAAGAAATCGAACGTGGGCAAGTACTTGCTAAACCAGGTTCAGTAACTCCACATACTACATTCGAAGCAGAAGTATATGTTCTTTCAAAAGAAGAAGGTGGACGTCATAAACCATTCGTTTCTAACTACCGCCCACAATTCTACTTCCGTACTACAGATGTTACAGGAGTTATCACTCTTCCAGAAGGTGTTGCAATGGTAATGCCTGGAGATAACATTAAAATGAACGTTGAGCTTATCGCGCCAATCGCTGTTGAGCTTGGAACTAAATTTTCTATCCGTGAGGGTGGACGTACTATCGGTGCGGGTGTTGTTTCTAACATTCTTAAGTAATTTTAAAACCGGTCGAAAGACCGGTTTTTTAATATGAAAAAAGACGATATAAATTATCGTCTTTTATTTTGTAGTTTCATTTTTACTAACCGTTGGCTCAAAGAATGTTTCAAGATCAACTGATTTTCCATCAATTAAATCAATGAGCTTTGCTGCGAGGCATTGACCCATTTCAAAAAGGGGTTGCTTTACAGTAGTCAGTTTAGGTTTTGTTACTTCGTCAATAAAAACACCATCAAATCCTGTAATCACAACATCATTTGGTATTTGTATATCAAGGTGTTGGCAAGCGTGAATCACACCGAGTGCTAACATATCACTTGCACAAATAATTGTATCAGGTTGAAATACAGGGAGTATTTCAATTGCTTTTTCAAAACTTTTAAGGTGATTGTTTGCCATTTTATGTTTCGAAATAATTACTTTGCGTAATTTTGTAGCTGCGCTAAATCCAAGTTCACGTTCTTTTGCGTAGGGCGAGGTTGTTTGAATACCGAAATATGCAATTCGTGAAGCACCTTTATCCATACAGAGTTCTGTAATAGATTTCTGAGCAGTAAAGTTATCAATATCGACAAAAGGTATTGCAAAGTTATTGTGGCCAAATGCAACCATTGGCTTTTGGATGTCTTTGTAATATGTGCCTTCCTTTTTTGTCATTCCTGTGATAATTAATCCATCACAAGCGATATCAGGATTGTATTTTGGAAGGATGAGGAGTGAGTAGTGACGTTGACTGAGACCGATACTGATACCATTTAGTAAAGTGAGTGCATAAGGATCGGTTTTATCAAGTTTCTCGTGGATAACAACTTGAATTACTCCAGTGTGCTTAGAAACAAGTGCACGTGCAGCACGGTTAGGCGTGTAGCCGAGTTCTTGCATAGAAGCTCGAACAAGCGTTTGTAAGTCTTCGCGTACAAGGTGAGGGTGATTAATAACACGTGAAACTGTCATGATAGAGACGTTTGCATGTCGAGCGACATCTTTAATCGAAGCCATCGAATACCTCCTTATTTATTTATATACAGTATACCTTATTTTAAAGAAAAGTTCAAAGGCGAAATTATAAAATAGCAAATTTATTTAAAAATAATGTGGAAAATTATAATAAAATAATAATAAATGAAATTTTTTTCAATTTCAAAAAAATGTTAACGTTATCAGTGCGTGCGTCTATTGACATTTAAATAACAGAGTTGTAAAATGTAAACATGAAAGCAATTTCAAGATAAACGAAAAATTATAAATCAGGAGGACCATATATGAAAAAATGGACGAAAGTTTTAAGTGCAGGAGCACTTGCAGTAGTAGCTGGAGTTTCACTTACAGCATGTTCAGGAAGTGCAGCACCAGCACCAGCAAAAAATACAAAAGTAGATAAGTTTACAATTTGGGCTGATCCACAAGATATTAAATTTGTTGATGCGATGAAAGCAAAAGTAAAAGAAACAATTGGTGTTGATCCAACAGTTGTTGAAGTTGGAATGTTGGACCAAGAGAAAAAACTTGCAGCAGTTTCAAAAGAAGAAGCACCAGATTTAATTACTCTTCCAGTAGATACAGTTTCAGGGGCAGCATCAAAACAGTTAATTACACCTGTTGATAAATCGGTAAATGATCAACTTGAAGATTCAGCAAAATCGATGTTGACATTTGGAAATGATGTATATGGAACAGCGAAAGAATCAGAAGCGCTTGTAATGTACTATAACAAAGATAAATTAAAAGAAGCGCCAAAAACATTCGAAGACTTTTTAAGTAAAAAGAATGTACTTACAAGTGAATTTTCAAATGCATACTTTGGATTCTTGTACAGTGCAGGATATGGTGCTAAAGTATACGATGATGAAGTAAATCCAACGAAATTTACTTATAATTCAGAAGAATCAGTAAAAGGTGTTGAATTTGCTAAAAAACTTCAAGTGGCACGTGGAGCATTAAAAGATAATGATTCAGTAAAAGACTTCGTAGCAGGTCGTGCTGATGCACTTATTGGTGGTCCTTGGTCATATGCAAAAGATTTAAAACCAGTACTTGGTGATAAATTAGGAATTGCTATTATTCCAGAAATGGAAAGTGGAAAATCTGCAAAACCATTTGCAGGAATGAAAACATGGCAAATGACAGCACAAGCAAAAGCAAACAAACATCAAGATGCTACAGAAGCAGTAATGAAAGTATTTGCTTCAAAAGATGCAGCACAAGCGCGTATGGATGCAACAAGTGGATATCTTCCTGTAAAAGGGTTTGAAGGAACTTCTGAACTTGTAAAAGTTGTAAAAGAGCAAGTTTTAAAACATTCAACTCCAGCGCCACGAGCAGTAGCAGCAGGTGGATTCTGGAAACCAGCTGAAAATGCTATTAAACAGGTGTTAGAGCAAAATGCTGATCCGAAAACTGCACTTGATGCAGCAGTAGCAGAGTCAAATAAACAAATTACAAAATAATGAACTTGAATATAAAAGAGTGAAATAGTTATACTATTTCATTTCTTTTTGAGGAGACATGTATATGAAAAATGATATAAAAAAACACGAAAATATTCAAAAAGTCACATTGCTCTCACTTATCCCTGGTGTTGGTTATATCTATTTAAAGCGTTATGTGCGCGCAGTTATTACGATAATAACAACGCTGTTGTTTGGAGTGATGTTACCAACACTTCTTGAAGGAATCCAAGGTTTAATAACATTACAATTGAATCAAAATTTTCGAAACTATCTTGGTGATAACAACCAAGTGTATTTTGGACGTATTGCAATGGTGTATGGATTGATTATGTTTGTTTTGTTAGGTGCATTTGTACTTTTATACATTGTAACAATTGCGGATTGCCGTTATCTTACAAAACAATTGAATCGAGATGGTTATTTACCAGCGTATAAAAAATCAAAAGCAGAAACAATTGATCGAATGTTTCCATATTTAATGATTGTTCCAGCATGGTCATTCTTTGTATTTTTTGTAATTATACCGATTATATCAACAATTTTGATTGCTTTTACGAATTTTCAAGATATCAGCTCAGGTGGCGGATTTATTAAGAAATCGCAGTTACTTGATCCACAGTGGACATTTTCCGCATTTAATCGTGTTGTAACTGATAGTACATTGAGTAAAGGGATTTTTGAATCGACAGTATGGACAATTATATGGACTCTAGGTGCTACACTATTACCTATGATTTTAGGAATTTTGCTTGCTGTAACAGTGAATCAAAAAGATTTCCGTGCTAAAAAGATTTTCCGTCCAATTTATATTCTTCCATGGGCCGTGCCGGCATTTGTGACATTGATTGTTTTTAAATTGTCACTTCAACCAAATGGTGTAATTAATGCTTGGATTTTTAAACCTCTTGGATTTACATTTAGTTGGGATAACGCATTGCATGCTCGTACTGGGTTGATTTTAATTCAAACGTGGCTTGGTTTTGCATTTGTTTTCTTGATGGCAACGGGTGTACTCCAATCAATTTCCGAAGATCTCTATGAAGCAGCACGTATTGATGGTGCTTCACGCAAACAGAGTTTTCGAAATATTACGTTCCCATTGCTACTTGCAGCAGCAGGACCAGTATTGATTACTCAATTTTCATTTAATTTCAACAACTTCAATGCAATTTTCTTAACAACAAACGGTGGAACACCAGCACTTGGAAGTGCAGCAGGACCAACAGATATTATTATTTCGTTTATCTTCCGTCTTGTACAAGGGCAGGCAAATCCTGATTTTGCTGTTGCTTCTGTAATTACAATTGCATCATCATTATTTATTATATTATTATCACTAGGTGGAATGTTACGTTCATCGGCGTTTAAGGAGAGTGACAACTAATGAGTACATTACAGTTAACTTATATCGGTGTTTTTCTATTATGGATTGTTATTCCACTTGCATTGACTTTTATTAAAAAACCAAACCGGCAATTAACTTCTGATTCAATTCGATTATTTTTCTCGTATTTGTTTGCAACAGGGATTGCAATCATTGTCTTATTTCCTATTCTATTAACAGTATATGCTCCATTTGCACCATCAATTACACAAAGTTCAAGTGTGTTATCGAATGCGACGGACATAAAAATAGGTATATCATTCGATTCATTTAATACGTTGTTGAATAGCGACTTCTTTAAATGGCTTGGTGTAACAATTATGGTATCAGCAATTACAACAGTGTTGCTTGTTATTATCGTTTCAGCGGTAGGATACAGTTATTCGCGTTATCGTTTTAAAGGGAAAAAGCAATCGCTTATCTTTGCGATGATTATACAAATGATTCCGACACTTGCAGCGATGGTTACGTATTTAACAATGAGACATGCTATTAGTTTTTTTGCAACGCCAACAGGAATTTTTAATATTTTTAGTATTTTCGGATTGTCTCCTGATCAATCGATGGGATTTTTAACACTTATTTTAATCTATCTTTCAGGTGGGGTGGGGATGAATCTCTTCCTTATGAAAGGGAATTATGATCAAATTAGTAAAGAGCTTGATGAGGCAGCACGAATTGATGGTGCCGGACCATTCCGCGTATTTTATCAAATTGTTATCCCACTTGTTCGACCAATGCTCTCAGTTGTTGCAGTATTTACATTTATTGGTCCATTCTTCGATGTTATCTTAGCAAAATTAATTTTACCGAATGAAACATATACAATAGCAAATTATTTGTATCGTTGGGTTGAAAATGCTGCTACAGATGTGTATAATGTTCCAGCATTTATGGCGGGATCAATTATAATTGCAGTTCCAATCGTTATTTTCTTCATGGTGATGCAAAATAATCTTGTTTCAGGATTATCATCAGGTGGTACAAAAGGATAATAAAGAACAACCTTATAAAGGCAATGCATTCTTCGTGCATTGTCTTTTTTGTATTAATATTTTAAAGTGAGGTTTGATTTCTCAATTATGTAGTATTTTTGAAAAGTAATCCAAGGAAAAGAAAAATCTATTATTGAGTTATTATATACTCAATAATAGATAATTAGACTGCAGATAACTGTTGCTGCCATTGTTTTGGTGAAAGTGTGAAGTGTTTTTTAAAGACACGGATAAAATGACTTTCATCATAAAATTGGAGAAGTTGAGCAAGCTCACTTGTTGTCATGTGTTCAACTTGAATAAGAAAAGCAGCACGTTCCACTTTGAGTTTTAAATAATATTGGTGAATACTCATGCTTGTATATGTTTGGAAGAGTTTGTTGAGATGTCGTTGTGAAATATTTGTTGCTGTTGCAATTTCTTCTACTGTTTTTTTATGAAAGAGATTGATATACATATAAGAAATAGCTGTGTTAACTTCTTTGCTCGGTGTGAGTCTAAACTGACGCTTCATAATAATATCAAGTGAGCTAATAGTTGTTTGGATATAGTGATGTAATTTATCACTTGTCAAAATAGGGTTTAATTCTTGTGAAAATAATTTGAACATATCGTCAAGTTCTTCAAGGCTAATACCATCGTGAGATGCCATTTTGTAATAAATGATAGCAATATTTGCAGTCCATTCTTGTTTTTGAATGATCAATGCAGTATTTGAAAGATTGAAATACTGATCAATTATTCGTTTTTGCCTGCGTGTATCGTAGATGACTAGTGCTTGATATAATTGATGGGAAAGAGTTAACATTATAACCTCCAAAATATCCAATATATATCTATTATATCCAATAATAGATATCTTGTCTATGTTATGATAAAGGCGAGTTAATAAAAGAAAGGATGTTTATGATGGAATTTAAAACAGAACAACTTTACTTTGAGCAATTAGGATATGAAAAGAAAATTTACTATTACCAGCCAGAAGGAAAAGTGAATGGGATTATTTATTTTCATGATGGACAAAATTTATTTGTCGATGAACTTGCTGGATACGGAAGATCATGGCGTGTACTTGATTTCTTAAAAAATAATAAACAATATCAAAACTACGCAGTAGTCGGTATCGAACATGGAAAGAATCGATTTACAGAATACTCACCGTGGATTACAGAAGAATTAGATGTATTGAAAAGTCTTGTTCCTGCTGAAGATCATGGTGGTCATGGCTATTCGTATATTGATGATTTAGCGAATATTGTTGTTCCATATTTCGAGAATAAATTTGATTATAAAGGATCAAATCGAGTTCTTTGCGGAAGTTCAATGGGTGGGATGATTTCGATTATTGCAGGAATTTGCTATCCAGAGTTATTTTCTAAAGTAGCTGGAATTTCTAATGCAATATGGTTTGCACCAAATGCCTTTCATCAATTTGTTGAGAGAACGAGAAAATTTCCAGAATTTATTTTTATGACAATTGGTGATAATGAAGCTCATGGAGAAATCAAGAATACAATGTATATTGATGAAAACAATCGCCTCGCTGCATATTTAACAAAAAATGGGATTTTACACGAATATAGATTAATTGAAGGTGGAATTCATAATGAATCAGATTGGGAAAAATTACTGCCTGATATTTTTGATTTGTTAAAAAAGTGATATTTTTAGAATATGAATATGAAAAGGAGAACGCATGATGAATAAACATGCTGTATATCACCGTATAAAAGGAAATTATGCATTTGCAATTAATGAGACAACAATCGCGATACGTTTGAAGACGGCAGCAAATGATGTAGATGCTGTGAATCTTTTATATGGGTATGATTGGATTGAAGAAGAAGGGGTTTGGAATTGGCATCGACGTTTCTTACCGATGTACATTGAGCAACAGACGGATATGTTTACATATTGGCGTGTAGAAATTGCAATTGATGATATCAAATATCAGCTACGTTATGGATTTGAGATCATATCAAAAAATGAAAAGTATTTATATATTGAACGTGGCTTTTTTAATGTCGATGATCAAGCTGTTCGAAATGATATTAATAGCTTTTTCGCCTTTCCATATTTGCATACTGCTGAAATTGTTCAACCACCTGCTTGGGTAAATGATACTATCTGGTATCAAATATTTCCAGATCGATTTATGAATGGGAATAAGCAAAATGATCCAGAAAATGTTCGTCCATGGACTGATACTGTGCTTGGAGCATATGAATATTATGGTGGAGATATCGCCGGTATTATTAAAAAATTAGATTACTTGAAAGATCTTGGTATTACAGGACTTTACTTAACACCAATTTTTGAATCGCCATCATCACATAAATATGATACAACAGACTATTTTGAAATTGATCCTCACTTTGGAACAAAAGAAGAGTTTAAGGAACTTGTTGAAAAAGCGCATGAGCGCGGTATCAAAATCATGTTGGATGCTGTGTATAATCATATAGGATCGAGTTCAAAACAATTTCAAGATGTTGTTGAAAAAGGAAAGAATTCGCCATATTATGACTGGTTTCATATTGAGAAAGAAGAACTTGTTAATAGTAAGGGAGAACTTGATAAAACTGCTTATCGTAATTTCGATACGATGATGCCTAAGTTAAATACGCAAAATCCAGAAGTTATTCAGTATTTACTTGATGTTTCTACATACTGGATTCGTGAATTTAATATTGATGCTTGGCGTCTTGATGTGGCGAATGAAGTTGATCATGAGTTTTGGCGTTTATTCCGTAAAGCAGTTCGAAGTGAGAAAGAAGATGTATACATCCTCGGTGAAACTTGGCATGATTCATATCCCTGGTTACAAGGTGATCAATTTGATGCAACGATGAACTATCCACTAACAAAACCAATATTAGAGTGGGTTGTTATGCAACATACGGATGCAATTAAATTTCAACAAACGCTTGCGGAAGCAATTGTTCGATACAGTGATGGTGTGAATAGTGGGATGTTTAACTTGTTAGATAGTCATGATACTCCTCGCTTAATGACACTTGCCAAAGAAAATATAAATCGTGTTGAAATTGCATATGCATTACTATATGCATTACCAGGAACACCGTGTATTTATTATGGATCAGAAGTATTACTTGATGGAGCAAATGACCCAGATTGTCGAAAACCGATGCCCTGGGATAAAGAGAAGCCAGCAATGTTTACGCAAATTCAAAATTTTATCCAACTTCGAAAGAATTATTCTGAACTGAGAGGAAACATACTTGAATTTATTCATACTGGTGAAAATGATATCGTCTTTACTCGTGGGAAAACAAATCCAATCATTATTATCGTAAATATGGGAGAAGAACGTATATATGATTTATGTGATATTGTTGAAGATTCAACATTAGTAGATTTGATTCATAATGCGCAGGTAGGCACAAAAGTCACAGTCGAAAAAGAATCATATCGTATTTTAAAAATAGTAGAATAATTAAGCAATATTGAAAGGCGGTTTTACGCTGATGAAAAAAAGCTATTGCAAAATATTTACAATGAGTTACGACGATGGTGTTGTGCAAGATAAAAAATTTCTTGAAATTATCAACAAATATGATGTTAAATGTACTTTTAATATTAATTCATCACGAGTGAAACAAGTGAGTGATGGATTGTATTTATCACACGATGAGATGATGAAGTTGTATCATAATCATGAAATAGCAGTGCATACATGTACGCATCCAAGTTTAACT
This sequence comes from Culicoidibacterales bacterium, assembly GCA_051649665.1. Lineage (GTDB taxonomy): Bacteria > Bacillota_I > Bacilli_A > Culicoidibacterales > JBOFHN01 > JBOFHN01. The sequence continues at coordinate 2,079 of JBOFHN010000074.1, read as the reverse complement.
GATTTAACAGATGAAGAAATTTTTTATGAAGTACAGCAAGATAAATTAAATTTACAAAGTATTTTTTCACGAGAAATAGAAGGAATGGCGTATCCATTTGGTTCATATGACGATCGAGTTAAGGTGTTTGTTGCAAAAAGTGGAATAAAGTATGCGAGAACAGTTGTTTCAACACATGATTTTGCACGTCCAAATGATTTTCTAGAGTGGCATTTTACTTGTCATCACAAAGATCCACAATTAATGACACTAGCACAACAGTTTTGTCAATTACAAGAACTAGAAGAACATCAAGTATTCAGTATTTGGGGTCATAGCTTCGAGTTTGATGGTGATCAAAACTGGGATATACTTGAAAATCTATGCCAATTTATTACAAAATATGAAGATGTTCATCTAGTTACGAATATAGAAGCATATCATATGTTGTATGAAGATATGAATGAAGACGAAAATTAGTATATTTCTAATTTGAAATATGCTATGATTTGGTTAAGAAGCGAGGCGGATAGAAATGAAGAATACTTGGAAAAGTATAATCGGTTCAGTAATTGGTATTATTATCATTGCATTTGGTGTTGCACTCATTGTTAAAGCGAGCATTGGTATTGATCCATGGGGCGTGTTTTTCAATGCGATGCAGACGGTGTATATGTCATTTAAGCTGGATTTTATGCCAGCAATTAGTTTTGGCGATAGTATTACGATTATTAGCTTTTTTATTGTAATTAGTGCTTCGCTAATAGTCAAAGAAAAAATCAAGTGGCTATCAATTGTTGGTGGTATAATTCTTGGTCAATTTGTAAATATTTGGTCATTGATTTTTCAAATTTTTTATTTCCCTCAAATGACTGTTTCTATATTTGGAGCATCTATTGATATGGTGAGTTTGTTCTTGTTGGTTGTCGGAATTCTCATTTTAAGTTTTGGTGTTGCTATTACGATTTATTATCCAGCTATTATGTCGCCAGTGGATTATTTGATGTATGCACTTGATGTTAAAATAAAGCATATTTCATACGGGGTGATTCGTGTCATATCAGACATTACAATGACGTCACTTGGAGCGTTGATCATTCTCTTGCTCACACATGATTTTGGGAAAACACGAGTTGGTATTGGGACAGTTTTAATGTTTTTAGTGACGGGAATTATTATTGATAAAGTGCAGAAAATGCTCGGGAATTATATTCTCAAAATTTCAGCGTAAAAGCAGGAATTTAAAGTAAAAATGCGAAAAAAAAGATTAAGACGGCATAGTCTTTTTTTTTATAGTCAATTTGTGTTATAATGGAAAAGTAAATTTTTTAACAAAAAGGAGTGTTTATATGCCAAGTATTATTGATATTTATGCACGTGAAGTCCTCGACTCACGTGGGAACCCAACTGTTGAGGTTGAAATCACAACAGAGAGTGGTGCGTTTGGACGTGCCCTTGTACCAAGTGGTGCTTCAACTGGTGAATATGAAGCAGTTGAACTTCGTGATGGAGATGCATCACGTTACCTTGGAAAAGGTGTTGAAAAAGCAGTTGCGAATGTTAATGACATTATCGCACCAGCACTTATCGGTTTTGATGTAACTGATCAAAATGGAATCGATATGACAATGATCGAACTTGATGGAACACCAAATAAAGGGAAACTCGGAGCAAATGCAATCCTTGGTGTTTCTCTTGCAGCAGCACATGCAGCAGCAGATTTCGTAGGTCTTCCACTTTACCAATACCTTGGAGGATTCAATGCGAAACAACTTCCAACACCAATGATGAACATTATCAATGGTGGATCACATGCTGATAACTCAGTAGATTTCCAAGAATTCATGATCTTACCTGCAGGAGCACCAACATTCAAAGAAGCACTTCGTTGCGGAACTGAAGTATTCCATGCACTTGCAAAAGTATTAAAAGGAAAAGGTTATTCAACAGCTGTTGGTGACGAAGGTGGATTTGCACCTAACCTTGGATCAAATGAAGAAGCAATCCAAGTAATCCTTGAAGCAATTAAAAATGCTGGTTATGAAGCTGGTAAAGATGTATTCATCGGTATGGATGTTGCATCATCAGAATTCTATAACA
>JBOFHN010000073.1:0-10040 GCA_051649665.1 Culicoidibacterales bacterium | reverse complement strand
TCTGTTAAATCAATATCTTCAGCACCTAAATCATAACCATGACCAATTTCATGATACAAACCATGACCAACTGACATTAAGTCACTCATTCGTAATGCATTTTGCGCAACATGATCAACTGAATAATACGCCCATCCATGACCGTGTCCATTCGCTTTTAAGAAATATTTAGCACGAACATTCAAATCAATTGAATCGACTGGGTTATCTTCAAGACCTGCATATCGATCATATCGTTCTAGCAAGTATGTGTAAAATTGTGCCAGTTGCAACATACTTCCACCAAATGCAGAAAATAACTTATCCCGATCAATAATTGGAACTAGCATTTGCACACGTGTCGAATCAAAAATCGCAAATGGTGCATTTGAAGCTTTCCATTTATTTTGAAATAATTGCTCATTATCACCTTCAACATAAATCGGAACCTCTTCTGAACTTGTTTCAATTTCATATTCAATAACCGGTTGTGGCCCTCCTGGTGCAACAAGTGGTGTATGAACAAAAGGAACACTATCAGCCTTTGCCGTCAATGTCGTAACAGTCCCATTTGAAGCAATCTTTCCTTGAACTTCTTTTGCCGCATCATCAGCTGAGAGATCAAAGTTAATATTACTTTTAAAAAGAGGATTGGTTTGTCTGGCTTTGATTGTCTGTCCTGCTTTTAACCAGACACCTGGATATTGACGGTCATGACCACTTCCTCGACTGAGTTGTATATGTTTTGTTTGTGGGAGAGTCGACAATGTTTGTGTTTTGAGATACGTTGTTGCCGCTTGAACTGGTTTTATCGAAATTTGACTCCCCACTAAATTCACAATAACACCTGCAATAACAAACATTAAAATCCCTTTAAACTTTCGCGATTTATAGTTTTCTTTTTTCATGTTACACCCGCTTTTCATAAAATATTTTCCACTTTGTGCTAAAAATAACTGTTACTTTTATTATAGCATATTCTTATATTTCTCCTCTATGTTTATGTCCTAGAATTTTCTAGTGTAAATTAAAAAACACAGTACTTAATAAGCACTGTGTAACTGATATACATTTAACTCCCTGTTCCTTGATATAATCGTAAACTATAATTCCAAATCATTTTTGCAACGATGAAAAAACATATGCTACCAATCATTATTCCACATAAGAAGATGGCAGATAATAAATCACCATTTTGAATAAGTGAACTTGGGATTGTCGCTATAAAAGTTAAGGGGAAAATAAAAGTAAGAATAAATTTCACTTTTCTATTATACAATGCCATTGGATATTTCGTAAATTCTTTCATATCGTACACAACATTCGCCATGTCATTATTACCAATGGTCCAAAATGAAAGAATCGAAAACAATAATGAAATCCCCGCAAAGATAAGACTCCCTGTTATAATTAAAAAAGGTAAAAAGATGATATACCAAACGCTTTGTAGTTGAAAAAGAGCAATGATAGTAATGATTAATGCTACAATCAAATCTCCCCATGCATCTTCATCAAATCCGTAAGTCATAATTAAAAAAAGAATTGATCAAAACTACTGTTTCAATCAATTCAAATTATTGTATAATCAAGAACAATCCCAAGTGTAATAAATATCGGTAAAATTTTTATTTTTCAATTTTTCAATATTGATAAAGAAATTTCCAACACCTAAATCTCCCCACATTATCATTTTTCCATCGCCGCATTCAGAATCTAATTGGAATAATAAAAAATTGTATTTTTTTAATTCATCATCCCATTCTCTTCCATCATCTTGCGTGAAGAAAGGATATCCACCTATTTGATGCCCACCTGTATATAAATTCGCATACTCTTCTTCTATATCATCCATATCTCCATCGAGCTCTTCTAAATAATCATACGCTTCTTTTCCAACGATTTCTTCCCATTCATAAGATTCCATCGTTATAAGTTGTTCTTTCATTTCAAATGAAACCTCATACTCTCCATCTACCACAATGTAAAAATCTTTAGACTGTGGTTCTAAAAAAGAAAAATCGGTAATATGATTTTCAGTTAATTCATCAAAATAAATGACTTTAAAGGAAGAACTGTCATTTCCCGGTCCAAAATTTGATCCTACTAAATCATCATAATAATCAACAAAGAAACTCAACATTCCTTTTCTTGGTAAATATTTTAATTCATCATCATTTTCGACAATATCTAATATTTCTTGATTTGTGAACAATTCTTCAAAATTAATTTGAGCGAGCATTGCTAATGGCTGACCTTCTTTATTTTTAGGATATTCCATATTCGTAGGAAAATAAGGATTTCCTCCAAATTTACTTTGGAACACTGGCAATGATTGTGACGAATCAACCTTTTTTGTTTTTATCGAAATTTTATTTTTAAGTGTTTTTTCTAAAATTTCTCGATCTTTTTCCATTACATCTGGTAAATATATATCATTTTTTATCATACTTATCTCCTTATCAATATTATAATAAGCTTAATTCAACACTCTATGATTTTCAATTATCTCGCGCATTTTTTCACCACTCAAATTCACAATAAAGCGCTTTGCATCATAGCGATTACTTTGATCAACATGAGCGAGTAATTGCTCATATGGAATATATTCCACTTCTTCATTATCAAAAAAAAGTGCTATAACCCAATTATCTACTTCAATCTCACGATTAAAAATAAATGGTTCATCAGGAAGTGATGCTGTACAATTTTCAGGAAGGACAAATACCCCTGTCGTACCATCTTCTTCATTACTGAAAAGTTGCACTCCTGAATAAAAAATATCTTGACTCTGAATTTTATGCATGTATGCTGAAAATTGATGAATATCTCCTTTAATTTCCGCCATTTGTTCACTGCCTAAACAAATTGGATTCACGACCCCAAAAATGAAAAATTCTTGATAGTCATCATTTTCAATTGCGTTTTGTATTTGCTTTAATGCACCTTCACTTGCTGCAACGTCATTTTGAATGAAAGTTGGTATATATTCAATTGAAACTTCCTCTTCATCTCGAATAAATATCGGAGTTCCAGATTTATCACACAAATACTTTATATAGTTATAAAATAATTCAATATCTTCAATACTTGTTGGTAGGGGTAACGATGCATGTCCATGTGTCTCATGTAAAACAACTTCAAAACCCCGCCCAATACAATCTTCCCTGTAAACAATAAACGGTTCTTTTTCACCATCTTCTAATTCTATAAATCCGATATTGCTTTCCGAATCTTTTAATTCTGTCACCCTATAATTATCATCTTGACGAGCATAACCTGCATTCGGAAAATTAAAGCAATCCACTTCCTTAATTCCGTTCATATTAAAAGTAACTTCTACTGACATATTACTTCCTCCATTTCACAAAATCATTATATCATTTCGAATTCGTTACTACAAATTCGGTTATAAAAATAAACGCTTTGTTATCATTTTGGGTATTATCTTACGATACCTTCTTCCCATTATAACTCTGATGGTGAGCTGACAAGACGTTTTTCACCTTCTAAATCACGAATTGGTTTAATATCTTGTGTTACTTCAAGAACTCCTAAAAATGTTCCTTCTTTATCACGTACGGCATAATAGCGAATATGGACAAATGTTCCACCAAAGTTAATCCAGAAATCTTCTTGATCTTTCACTCCACTTCGAAGTTCTTCAACAATTTGTTCAACGATGTGGACGCTTTTTGGTGGGTGACAGTTTTTTACTTCGCGACCAATAATACTTTTAGCGCGCTCAAAGATGCGTTCTTTTCCATTTGTAAAATATTTCACCGTATCATCAGCACCAACAAATGTCATATCAAATGGTACTGTATTAAGAATGGCATTAATTTCGGTTGGTGATAGACTTCCCATATCCATCGGAATACGTGCATCATTTTGCACTCCATTTTCCTCTTGAATCTTTTTCTTTTCACTCACCTTTTTCTCCTCACGTGTTGGGAAAAAGCGTCGTACCCAGCGCGGAACATCTTCAAGTAATGTAAAACCAAGTTCCTGACTTTCTGTTTCAATTTGCTTCCACTCATCGTGTGTGAGTGTTTCAACAAGTAGCGGAATTAAAATATGTTCCTCTTTAAAAATCATGTCGTGAATTGATTGAATAGTTTTATCGTACTGTTCTTTTAAGATGTGCTTGTCTTTTTCTTTGTTTTCAATCATATTAGTAAGTGTTTTAATATGCCCTCGAATTTCATCATCAACACCCCACATCACTTGTGGCGGTGTTGTAATTCCATGTTTCTCCATCATTGGGAAAATCAGCATTTCTTTTCGATTATAGTGTCGATCAATCGTTGCAAGTAATTCAAGGTGAATAGAAAGTTGCTTTCTCACGACTGGTAATTTTGTTGTTTGATATGCTGAAAAGAGTGGACCGACTTTTTCATCAATCAATTCTTCAACCATTCGATTTTCTCTTTTTAACGTATCAATTGGATGACCAGCATCAGCATCAAACCCTGTATCTTGACTATGGATCTCTGCAATTGAACCTTTAAACACATCAGCATGGACATCACATAAACGTTGTATTTCCTCAACAGCAAGCCCATCACGGACAAGTGCATGTTCAAGAGACGAAATTTCTTGGACTGATATTTCACCAAATTCTGCAATAAATTTCGCTTTTACCTCATCTTGTGATACACCTTCATGTAACTGATGAATGAGTTGTTTAAGCACCTCTTGCTTATGTTCACGATTATTTATTAATTCACTCATTTTTTCACTCACCTTAATTCAAAATTATATTTTCGGAAATGTTCAATAACTTCCATCTTATCTTTTTTCTGCATTTGAATTCCTTTTTCAAGTGTCATCACTTTTCCTGCTGTTTTTCGTACAACAGGACGTGTAACATCCGTAAAACCAATCTGACTCATAATATCAATAATTTCCGGATACGTTTCTGTCAATTCATAAATTGTTGTATCCAAACGAATTTCAATCATCATTATCACCTCATTTGATTATTGTTTAATGAGTGTAACAAACACTTCACTTGCTTCTAAAAAAGTCGCACTAATCGTATTCTCACCATTAAAATGAAGAATCCTTCCTGGAACGAGTAAATGCTTCTCTTCATTATTCAATACAACTTCCACATTCCCTTTGACAACTGTAAATAAAATATCATAGCCTGGATGATTATGATTTTGAATCACATCACCCGCGCCACCAACTTTCATTACAAGTTTTACATTTTCATTAATCGTATTTGCACCTGCTGTGTTATATACCGTTCCTATCATTTTAATCATTCCTTTCAAGTTATGTTATACATTTCATTTAGAGTATAACACCTTAAAAATTCTTTATACAAATGAAGTTATAATAAACCATTGTCTTTTTGTAACTATTACAGTTATTCACTACTAATCGCATCTTTATAAAAAGCGGTTGTCAACATTATTTACTTTCATTAAGCATGCAATATTTCCTCCTCCATTATCTGATTCAATAATTGATACTTTTTGATAAAACATAATTTATCCCCTAAAATAATTTTACTCTCAAGATAACAAAAAAAGATGAGCCTCTTGCTCATCTTCAACTACTTACTGTATTATTGGTGACTTTCCCATACGCATTCACTCATAACCACTTGCGAAAACGTCGCATTAAATGATGAATTTTCAGGACTACAAGCGTAAATACCAACATTAATCGTCTCGCTTCCTTCTTTCAAGTGAAAAATTCGCATTTGCTTATATACTAATCCATCAAGCGAGTTTTCAATCAAATAATCACTTCCGCGACGACTTAAGCGATAGTACATCATTTTTTGTGTAGCTGGAATATCAACTGTTGCCCAATCCGAATAACCATCATTAGTAACAACACTGCCAAGTCTTTGAAATGATTCATTTTCATATTCAATTGATGCTTTAAACCAGTTATCTGCATTTTGGTAAATAATAACACCACACTGATCAAATCGTTGCTTGCTATCGAACTCTGTTTTCACTGTCAGTGTGAAAAACTCCTGGTCAATTGGCATAAGTAACGCTGGTGCATTATCATTTTGAAAACCATAGTATGTTCTTTGCCAAAAATCAGTATGCGGTTCTGTTTTTATTACTAAATCATGCTCAGTCATCACATATTCATTTGGTTCATTTATCCAGTGCGATTTTTCATTAAAAAATTTCGACATTATGCATTCCCTTCTCTCAATTTACTCTCATCAACATAACGACTTATAATAGTCGCTCAGTTCTTTATCTGATTTTATTATATAATTCATCAACAAATATTTCAATAACTTAATATGATTATTTTTATAATCTTGAACGTCTTATCTCTTCTATTTCACAATGCATTGACAATAATTATTTTCTTTGATAGAATAGTACTAGACCATCGGTCTATTGTTGGACGAAGGAGTTGTTACATATGACAAATAAAGAAAAGATATTACACGCTGCAATGGCTGAGTTTACAGCCTCAGGCTATAATAAAACAAGTGTAAATAAATTAATTGAAATCACAGGCTTATCCAAAGGTACTTTTTATCATTACTTTAAATCGAAAGAAGAAGTACTTGATGCTATTATTAATACCTTCACCGACCAACTCGCTCATTTCGTTCAACTCAACATTGAAAAATATCGTGATCAAAATGCGATTGAAGTCCTCACTTCTGTACTCATCGCTCTAAACATTCGCAATGAAAATCAAGAAAACCAAGCAACCGACACAATGATACACGTTCCTGAAAATGTATTATTACACCAAAAACTTGCCGCTTCGCTCATCCAAAAGTTAACACCTGAAATTGTCAGAATCATTGAGCAGGGAGTCAAAGAAGAATTATTTTCAGTAAAATTACCCCATGTAATGGTTGAAATTTTGCTCTTAACACAATATTTATTTGATGAGAACATGTTTCATTGGACACTTGTCGAAAAGAAAGAAAAAATTCTTGGCATCATTATCGCACTTGAGCGTCTACTCGGTGCAAAAGAAGGAAGTTTTATTTCTTATCAAAATTACTTACTAAGCGTCATGCTATAAATAACAAAAAGGAGAATTCTATGAATAATTTCAAAAAATTTACTATTATCTGGTTTGGAGAATTACTTTCTGCAATCGGCAGTGGGATGAGTGTTTTCGCGCTCACACTTTATTTCACTAGACTCACGCAAAGCGCTTCTTATGCTGGTTTTACAACACTCGCCGGATTTGCACCTATGATTTTGCTCAGTCCCTTTGGTGGGGTTCTTGCTGATCGCTATAATCGCCGAGTCCTCATGATGATTGGAAATACATCCTCATTATTTGGTATCGCACTCATCATTTTTGGTTTATCTTATTCTTGGGCATTTATTTTTATTGGTCTTGCTATTATCGGAGCGAGTAACGCTTTACTCGAACCAGCATATCGAGCGACGATCAGCGATCTTTTAACTGAAGATGAATTTTCTAAAGCTAGTGGCTTAATGCAACTCGCTAATTCAGCAAAATTTATTTTTTCGCCTATTTTAGCTGGATTACTGTATGCCTTTATTTCTGTCTCTGGTGTTCTTGTTATTGATTTCATCACTTTTACAATTACTATTTCACTTACTTTTTTCATCACACAAACACTTCCAAAAAGTGAAAAGAAAGAACACGATCCATTCTTTCAAAGCATGTATACTGGTTATTCAATTATTAAGAAAGAACGAGGGATTATTGTCCTGCTTACTGTCTTCACATTTGTCTCATTTTTAATCGGCTTCATTGAAGTCCTATTTACGCCAATGCTTCTTCCATATATTGATGAAAAAATGATTGGTTTGCTTGTCTTTGTTGCTGCTACTGGTGTTGTTGTCGGTTCAAGCATTATAACAGGTATCAAATTCAAACAAAAACAACAAACTATTTTAGCATGGAGTTTAGCTGGTGTTGGACTCATGTATGCGCTTATTGGTATATCAGTTAACCTCATTTTCTTACTTATCGTCAGTTGGCTTTTTTTCTTCTGCCTCTCTTTTGTGAATATGAGTGCCGAAGTTCTCATTCGAAAAAACATCGATAACGAACTCCAAGGACGCGCTTGGGGCTTCATTTCATTCATTTCACAATTCAGTATGATTTTTGCATATATTTCAGGTGGTCTATTGAGTGATTATATACTCAATCCACTTCTTCAAAACAATGGTTGCTTGGCTTCTTCAATTGGTAAAATCATTGGTACAGGACCAGGTCGTGGTATTGGCTTACTTTTTATTATTGCCGGAATTGGAATTGTCTGCTTATCAGTTATTCTTAAAAGGAGTAAAGCCTTGGCTTCTTTATAAATAAAAAAGCGTGATTACAAGAATGTAATTACGCTTTTCTTTAACTCTATTTATACTTTTGTTAGAAAATAATTTCACTCTTTATTTCACTACATAATTTTGACTTGCTGCCGCAATTTCAAACCATGCTTCAAGTGGTAATTCAAATGTTCCCATCTCATCAATGACATCTAAACGTTCTTTTTTAGTTGTTCCGAGAATAATTGAATTTGTAAATGGCAATTTCGCAATAAATGCATAAATAATCGCTTCGACTGAAACGTTGTATGTATTTGCATGTTTTGTAAGTGCGTCTAAAAGTGGTGATGGTTCAAATACTTTTCCACCAGCAAGTGGTGACCAAATTTGTGCATTCATATGCGATGCTTGTAAGTATGTAAATACACTATTATCGTAGTTTTCATAGCTAAGTGGTGAAAACTCAATTTGATTCGTTGTAACTTCCACATATTGACTCATTGCTTTCATCTCTTCAACATTGAAATTTGAAACCCCTAAATTTCTTACAATACCTTCACGCTGTAAATCAAGTAACACTTTTCCTATTTCTGAAAAATTCATTAAAGGCGATGGTCTGTGCAGGAGCAAATAATCAAGATGATCACGACCAAATTCACGACACATTTTTTCAACTGCACCACGAATGTACTCTGGTGTATAATCATAATGTTTATAGTCTGTCCCTTCTTGTTTAGGACTGCGGATTCCTGTTTTTCCGATAATTTTGAAATGCTTTTGAAGTTCTGGATTTTGTTTTAAAACACGTCCAAGAAATTCATTCATCTGATAATTCCCATAAATATCTGCTGTATCAAGGTAATCAATTCCTTTGTTTTTTGCACTTATTAATAATTCTTCTGCGCTTTTTTCATCGTTCATATCAAGGCGCATTGTTCCTAAAATAAATTGTTTCATATTATTACTCTCTTATCATTCATTATTTTTTCACATATGTCACGACATTTTCAAGTGGCAGACGATGCTTCGGCGTAATTTCTTGGTCGCGATAACCAAACGCACACATCAGAGCCAAATCAAATTCATCTAAATTAATAAACTCATATTTTGATGCAATGTCGCGCATCATTTTTTTATTAAATCCTTCAATTGGACAACTATCAACATCAAAACTCGCTGCTCCTGTCATCATATTTGCTGCTGCAATGTAACATTGATGGCGATTCCATTCAAGACGGTCTGCATCACTCTGCATCTCAAAATCTTCTTTTTGAAATGATTCCATAAGTTTATAACGTTTTTCGAACATTTCATCAGTATAATTGTAGATTGTTGCAAGTAACTCCTCAACATATTGACTCTTTGCTGCTGTTGCAAATCCTTTACGGGCGTAAATCATCACAAGATGCGATGCATTATCCGATTGACCTTTAAACCCCCAAGCTGCATCACCAATTTCAAGCATTAATTCACGATTATCAACAACGACAAAATGCCATGGAGAAAGTCCCATCGAACTTGGTGAGAGACGTCCTATTTCTACAATTTGCTCAATTATTTTATTATCAATTTTTTTCTCTGCGTCAAATTTTTTCGTTGCAAAGCGTCTGTGCATTAATTCTATAAAGTTCATATCCTCACTCCTTTAAACATATCCTAACACGAGACTTTTTATTGTACAAGTACTTACATTTTTGTTATTATAAATATATTATATTAAAAGAGGTGCACTATGACTGAGATAACGAGTAGACTTTGCAGTTGCAAGTCGCCATATACATTAAAACTAATCCAAGGAAAATACAAATT
>JBOFHN010000072.1:0-24933 GCA_051649665.1 Culicoidibacterales bacterium | reverse complement strand
ATATCTATAAAAAAGTGATGGTGTCATCGCAAGGGAAATTGATTCAAGAATTTTATTTATCAGATAAAGCAGAATTGATTGAAATGGACGCTGCAGGTGAATTAAGTATTGAAGTTGCATATGAAAAGAAAAAAAGTAAAAAGCTATTAGGATTAATTGTATATTTAATTTCGATGTTGTTTCAAGTGAATGGAGATGAACTCGTTCAATCACTATATATTGATACACTTAGAATAAAAGAAGTAAATCAAGATGTTGAAATAAAATATAGTAGAAAGCAGCCGTATTTTTCAGTGAGTAGTAATATCGATCATGATATTCAAAGGAAAGTGAATAAACAAGATTACACAATTGTCTTTTTTCTTTTTTTCCTTCCTGCAATTGTCTTTTTTTCTATTTTATTTGTAGGTTTTATGATGTTTAATATTGGACTAATAATGAAAGTGGTATTTGGTCTATTTTTTGCGTGTATGGCAGGATATTTTATTTATTTAGCAAGTTCTTTATACATGAAAACAAAATAAATAATAAATGTAAAACACAGTTTATTCTTAAGAAATAGACTGTGTTTTTCTTTTTGAGAAATCAGACAATAAGAGAGGAATAATATATTGAGGTGATGATATGCGATATATTGATGAGCAAGGAACTGATATATCAGCAATTAATTTTAATCCTTTACGATGCCTGCGTTGTGGAAATGTGAAGGAAGAATTATTTGGTTCATTTATTTCGTATACGCTTAAAAGAGAAATTTATTATTGTCGAAGTTGTTTTATATTTGGAAGAGTGTGTGAGAAGACGACAATGGCAATTCGGCAACTACAGCTCCCCAAGACATTTCGATGTGATTTTAACACGCAAATACCTTGCTTAACAGATGTACAGCAACGTTGTGTAAATCAAATGAAGTGTTATTTGGATGAAGGTCACAAAATTATTGACGTCATCGCTGTGACAGGTGCTGGTAAGACGGAAATGATTTTGACAATTGGGAATGAGTTTCTAAAGAAACAAAAATGTATTGCATTTATTTGTCCACGAATTGATGTGATTCGAGAACTATATGAGAGGATTGAACGATATTTTCCAGAACATTTAATTATTGGATGGCATAATGGGAATCATGCAAGACGTCTTGGGCATATATATGTCATGACAATGCACCAATTGATTCATTATGAGCGGTTTTTTGATTTGATTATCATTGATGAAGCTGATGCATATCCATTTTTTACGGTGCATGAAGATCGTATGTTGCAATATTTTGTTATGCGTGGACTTAAAGAAACAGGTGTTCGAATTTATATGACGGCAACTCCTAAAATTAATCATGGAAAAACTGTTTATTTGATGACGAAATTTAACAAAAGAATTTTACCGACTCCGAAATTTATTCATATTTCAGGATTGAGTAAAAGGCTTGAATATCATTTCCCAATGAAAAAGATGGGGAAATTTAAAAATGGCCAGTGGCTTATTTTTGTTCCCAGTATTGATATTGGCTTTCAAGTATTTACCTATATTGAGAAAATGAATAAGTTTCGCGCAGTTGAATTTGTATGTAGCTCAGATTCAAAGCGAATAGAAAAAATTGATAAATTCAGAAATCAGGAACTTGATATTCTTATTACAACATCAATTTTGGAACGAGGTGTAACATTTGATTATATTTCGGTGGCGATCTTTTTTCCAGAACATCAGTTAATGTCAAAAGAGATGGTTATACAGATATGTGGGAGAGTTGATCGTGGTAAGGTAGAAAGGCCCTATCATTTGGAAGCGTACTATGAAGTGTATACAGATAAAATTTCGCATATAGTGAATCAAATTAAGGAGATGAATAAACAGCATGAACAGACAGTGTAATTTTTGTTTTTCTTATTTGTGTGAAAAGGAGGAGTTAATAGGATTACAACTTTGTCAAGGTTGTTATGCCAAACTAGAATTTGTTCATTTATATAAAGGTCAAAAATGTATTAACTGCCAGAAGAAAATCCGAAGTGTAGAGGAAAGGAGGGCAATTTGTGAAGATTGTAAATACTGGCAAAAACATTATGATGTAGCACTCATCCCAAATAGAGCGCTTCTTTATTACAATGAATTTGCACATCAAATAATGGAGCGTTTGAAATTTCAAGGTGATATTCAATTGTGGCAAAGTATTTGTCCACTTATTAAAATGTTTCATCTTTTACCCCAAAATTTGATTCAGCGAATTCCATCTAGTGATGTGACATATCAAAAACGTGATTTTGATCATCTTGCGTATATACTTGCGAATACTCAAACACGCAGTGTTGACTTATTAAAAAAGAAACCAAATATTGTGTCGCAGATTAGACTTCAAGATGTGAGCGCGAGAAGAAAACTTAAAAATGCTTTTGAAATACAAAGTATTGATATAAAAGAGAATATTACACTGTTTGATGATGTCTATACAACGGGTTCAACACTAAAAGATAGTCAAATAAAACTCGAAAACGCACATTTTAATGTATCGAATTCACGTACGATTTTTAGGTCGGATTTACGATGAAATGTGTGAAATTACAAAAAAATCACACAAAAACTTGAAAACGCTTTTACAAAAGGGTATAATAAAGATAGAAGAAGGAGGTGCACGATTATGAAAGTAACAATTCGTGGACATAAAATAGAAGTAACACAAGCACAAAAACAATTTATCGAAGAAAAATTGGCGAAACTTGAAAAATACTTCACAAACAAAGAAGAAGTAATTGTCAATGTGCTTATCAAACAGTATGATTTTCAAAGTCGAGTAGAAGTAGCGATTCACGCTGAAAAATACGTCCTTCGCGCTGATGAACGACAAAATGATATATATGCAGCAGTTGATGTTGTACTTGATAAATTAGAACGCCAAATTCGTAAACACAAAACAAAATTAAACAAAAAAATTAAAGAACGTGTTCCAATGGCAGATGCATTCTTTGTAGAGTCAGAAACACCAGATGAAATTAAAAAAGTAGATATCATCAAAGAGAAAAAAATTGAACTTCGCCCAATGGATGTAGAAGAAGCAATTTTACAATTACAACTTATTGATCATGATTTTTATTTCTTCCTTGAGGCTGACACAAATAAACCAATGGTTGTTTATAAACGAAAAGAAGGACAATTTGGTATTATTCAAGGAGAATAACAAAAAGTATTGCAAATAAATATGAAATCTGGTATAATACGTAAGAACGAAGCAGAAGAGATTCTCACCTTCATTGCGAAAGCTTTAAGGTCACCCAGAGTAATTACATATATCAGTATTGATTATATATAATTTTTTGAGAGTGACTTTGTGAGAAGTCACTCTTTTGTAATAATAGGAGGTCGGTTAACATTAGCCAACAAAGAAGAACACTACAAGTTCCACAAAAAAAAGATAAAACACTTGTAAACGATGCAATACGCACGAAAGAAGTGCTTGTTATCGACGAGAATGGAGAACAACTCGGTGTCATGGACACAAGAAAAGCGATTGAACTTGCAGAAAGTAAAGAGCTGGATCTTGTGTGTGTTGCAGTCAATGCTTCCCCACTTGTAACTCGTATCATGGATTATAGTAAATTCCGATATGAGCAACAACGTAAGGCGCGTGCTGCAAAAAAGAATCAGAAAATCGTTCAAAATAAAGAAATTCGCCTGAGTGCTAAAATTGATAAGCACGATATTGAAACAAAACAACGCAATGCGATTAAGTTTCTTGAAAAAGGTGAAAAAGTAAAAGTACAATTACGCTTTAAAGGGCGCGAGATTACACATAGTGAAATCGGACGAAATGTACTTGAAACTTTTTTCGAAGGTTTAAAAGAACATGCTGACATGGAAGGTTCTATCAAACAAGATGGTCGTTTCATGCATATGAATTTAACGCCGAAAAAAGGTAAGTAATATTTGATATGGAAGGAGCAGTAACATGCCAAAAATGAAATCACATAGTGGACTTTCAAAACGTGTAAAACGTACAGGAAGTGGAAAACTTAAACGTGGACAAGCCTTCACAGGGCATCTTGCACAATCAAAAACTCAAAAACAAAAACGTCAACTCCGTAAAGGAACACTTGTAAGCGCAAGTGATATGAAACGTATTAAACAATTAATCCAAAAATAATAATAAAAAGAATGGAGGCAGCTAAATGGCTCGTGTAAAAGGTGGAACGGTTGCTCGTAAGCGCCGTAAAAAGATATTAAAACTTGCAAAAGGATATTATGGTGCGAAGCACTTACTTTTCAAATCAGCAAAAGAACAAGTAATGAAATCATATATGTATGCATATCGTGATCGTCGTCAGAAAAAACGTGATTTCCGTAAATTATGGATTACGCGTATTAATGCGGCAGCACGTATGAATGGTATGTCATATAGTGTATTTATGAATGGACTTAAAAAAGCAGGAATCGAAGTTAACCGTAAAATGTTATCAGAACTTGCAATTAGTGATCCAGCAGCGTTCACAAGTCTTGCTGAACAAGCGAAAAAAGCATTAGGTAAATAATTTTTAAGACACAGGAGACTGTGTCTTTTTTTTATTGAAAATAAGATTGCATTAAAAATTCATGTCTGATATAATTACTATGTAATACAGAGTATCTGGACGAATTATTGTGTACAATCACATTGTTTCCATGGAAAAAAAATGATATAATGGAAACGGATGAGCACAAAAATTGGAGGATGAGAGACGACACGAATAAAAAATACGGTGTTTGTCATGATTCACTTCAATGATGTGAGTTGTCACTTTATTGAACTTGAGAACAATTTTCATTCAGATGGAATAGAAATGATTAGAGAGGTATAATAAAGAGATGTTAAAAATTACAAATTTAAAAAGAAGCTATCGCTTATCCAAAGATACAGAAGAATTGGCTCTCAAAGGTGTTGATTTTGAATTAAAAGCAGGAGAGTTTGTTGCTATATTCGGACCATCTGGTTGTGGAAAATCAACACTGCTGAATGCGCTCGGTGGACTTGATAGTCGATATCAGGGTGATGTTTACTTTAATGGAGAAAACCTTCGTCTACTATCAAGACGAAAACTCGCAGAATATCGAAGAGATAACATTGGTTTTGTATTTCAAAATTTTAATCTCATTCCGCACATGAATGTATATGAGAATGTAATGACGGCGGCAACCCTTGGACTTCCACAAGGAAAAAATAAAAAAGAAGCCGTGTTACATGCGCTTGATATTGTTGGTTTATCAAAATTTATTAATAAAAAACCGAATCAACTTTCAGGTGGACAGAGACAGAGGGTCGCAATTGCTCGTGCACTTGTCAACAATCCAGATGTGATTATTGCGGATGAACCGACGGGAGCACTTGATACGAAAACATCTGATGATATTTTGAAATTACTAAAAAATTTAACAGAAGCCGGAAAATTAGTCATTGTTGTAACACATAATCAAGAAGTAGCTGAATATGGAACGCGCATTATTAAAATGAGAGATGGACTCATTGAAACAGATTACTACACAGCAGATTATCAAGGTATTGAAAGCAATGTACAAAGTCATAAAAAAGTTCGTTTTGGTTTGATGAAGACATTTCGTTTTGCATTTAAAAACTTTTTACAAAGAAAAGGGCGAAATTTACTTGTTGGTCTGGGGACGTCAATTGGAATTATCGGAATAATTCTCTCACTTTCTTTAGGGAATGGAATAACAAGAGAAGTGAACGATTTGGTTTCTAAAGATATTGATGCTCGTGAATTGACAGTAGCGAAACGAGATCCAATTACAAAATTGGCAATATCTTCTGGTGTTTCTACAGAAGATTATGCAAAAATAACAAAAGAAATTGGAGAAAACCGAATTTTAGCAAGTAGCGAATTTTATGTTTTCCCATTTACTATGTTTGAACTGGAAGGGAAAACGACAAAGCCAGGACAATTTGCATTGTCGAATGGTGGAAACGATGTGAATTATAAGTTGTCACAAATAACGAGTGAAAGTTATGTAGAATATGGTTCCCCGCAAAAGTCCATTGATGAGGAAGGTATTTGGTTAAGACAAGAAGTCATTGCGGAACTCGTTGGACAAAAGATTGATGAGATTCACTATGAAGATTATATCGGTAAAAGAATTACTGTTAAAGTTCCATTAAAGAGTACACCAGATACACAGGTGTACACACAGACAGAAACAATCAAAGGGATTTATACAAGATCGGGTGTTGTAAAAAATAACAGTGCCTTGTCGTATAAGTCGATGTATAACTTTTTGGAAACAAATAATCTAAAAGATAAGATAAACCCATTTAATTATTCTGTTATAGTGGATAGTGCGCAGTATGCTGAGGAACAAGCAAAAAAACATCAAGATAATCGAGAATATATGGTGATTACAGTGCAAACAAACTTATCATTACTCAATCAAATAATTAGTATTATCCAAACTATTTTAACATTTGTTGCCGCACTTTCTGTTATTGTTGCAATGGTAATGATTGGAATTGTACTGTATATATCAGTAATTGAGCGAACAAAAGAGATAGGAACACTAAAAGCTATTGGCTATAAATCCGGGAGTATTCTTCAGATATTCTTGTTTGAAGCGGTGCTTATTGCCTTTGTAGCAAATATTGTAGCAATTATTGCTGCCTATGGATTGGGAATAGTTATTAATCAAGTGATAAAGAATATGATTAATATCAATCAAGCTATTTTAATTTATCCAGAAGTGTTGGTTATTATTATTGTAGTAAGTGCACTAGCAGCGATGGTTTCAGGTTTATACCCAGCGATTAAAGCATCAAAACAAGATCCAGCAACAGCGTTGCGTTATGAATAAAATTAAGGAGGACATTACAATGTCAAAATATATTAAATTAATAGAAGTGTTATCTAATACAAATGGAATTGCAGCTCACGAACGAGAAATTCAAGCAATTTTTGAAAAAGAAGCATCGAAATATAATTTTGAAGTGAAGAAAGATCGTCTTGGTGGAATTGCTATTTCTAAAAAATCAGCAACATCAAAATATAAAATAATGCTTGCAGCTCATATGGATGAAATTGGATTTATGGTAACGAAAATCGAAGAAGGTGGTTTTCTTCGAATTAAACCAATTGGTGGTTGGTGGGCACATGTTGTGCTTGGACAAAAGTTAAAGGTGACGACATATGACAAAAAAACATTCCAAGGGATTGTTGGTTCAATTCCTGTTCATCTATTAAAACCTGAACAACGTACAAGTATGAAAACTATTGATGAAATGTTTTTAGATCTTGGATTTGAGAGTAAGGAAGCAGTAGAAGAAGCGGGTATTCAACTTGGAGATATGGTGACGGCAGTTGCTGAGTTTGCACAACTTGAGGCAAATGAAAATCGCTACATTGGAAAAGCGTTTGATGATCGTGTAGGATGTGCAATTGCACTTGCTGTGATGAATGAACTTGCAGAAAAAGATTTAGATGTAGAAGTTGTGTTTGCAGGAACAGTTCAAGAAGAAGTTGGAACACGTGGTGCAAAAACAATGGGTCAGATGATTGAACCAGACCTTGCAATTATTCTTGATTGTGGAATTACAGGTGATTTCCCAGGTGCGCCACAAGAACAATTATTGGATAAATTAGGAAAAGGACCAATTATCAGCTTGATGGATGGAACATTTATTGGACATCCAAAATGGCGCCAATTTATTCAAAATACAGCTAAAGAAGCAGGTATTGAATTTCAAAATACAGTAATGTCAGGTGGAGGAAGTGACGGTGGTCCAATCCATACAACAGCAAATGGAAT
Organism: Culicoidibacterales bacterium; assembly: GCA_051649665.1. Lineage (GTDB taxonomy): Bacteria > Bacillota_I > Bacilli_A > Culicoidibacterales > JBOFHN01 > JBOFHN01. Next base: position 17,166 of record JBOFHN010000072.1, on the reverse strand, counting down.
CCCAAGTGTCTACATGGGGACACCAGTACGCTATATTCACACGCATTATGGTATGATTGATGCTCGTGATTTCGATGGACTTGTTCAATTACTTGTTGCAACAATTACAAAATTAAATACAGCAAGTGTTGAAGAACTCTTTGTATAGAAATAGTATGAAAATTTTACTTTCACCGAGTAAAACGCAAAATATTAAAAATGATACACCTGTAACATTAGAACAACCTATTTTTCTAAATGAGAGTCAGAAACTTGTAGAACAAATACAATCACTTAGCGATCAAGCACTCATTCAGACACTTCATATTCCAAAAACCCAACAAGAAAAAGTGATAGAACTGTATCGAAATTTTGGGCAATTATCAGGGAGTGCGATAGAAAGTTATACAGGAGAAGCATTTAAATATCTTAAAGCAAATGTTAATGTGAAAGAAATGGAAATGTTTCGAGACCGTTTATATATTTTCTCAGCACTATATGGATTATTACGTCCATTTGATAAAATATCACCATACCGTTTAGATATGACAATGTCTATTTTTGATAAACAATCACTGATGAATTTTTGGAAAGTGCCAATTAATCAATTGCTAGAAAAAGAGACTGAAATACTATCACTTGCATCACAGGAATTTGAAAAAATCATTGAAGTTCCGTATACGAAAGTTGCCTTTTTAAAATCAGATGGAACGCGTGTACATACAGTGCTTGCTAAACAAATGCGAGGAATGATGGCACAATATATTGTTAAGCATAATCTTCTGTCTATTGCAGAAGTAAAAGAAATAAAATTAAATGGCTTTGTCTATAAAGAACAAATCAATCAAACACTTTGCTTTTACTTGGAAAATGAATAAATATAAAAAGACCAGTGCATATATTATGCGCTGGTCTTTTGTACTATTGCTCAGATGAATCTTTAATAAAAGGATTAGCTTGAGTTTGCTGTTGAGTTTGTTCAGGTTGAACAGTAAAAGGATTAGTCTTTGTTTGTTGTTGAGTTTGTTCGGGTTGAATAGTAAAAGGGTTGGCTTGTGTTTGCTGTTGAGTTTGTTCGGGCTGAACAGTAAAGGGGTTGATTTGTGTTTGCTGTTGAGTTTGTTCGAGTTGAACAGTAAAGGGATTAGTTTGTGTTTGTTGCTGAATTTGTTCAGGTTGAACAATAATAGGACTAGTCTTTGGTGTTGACATTTGCTGTGGCTGTGTAATCAATTGTTCTTTTGCTTCAGTGAGTTTCTTTTGCGCATTGAAGAATTCAAAGAATAGTACAATGGCTGAAGCGATGAAAATAATCCAAGTAATCACACCGACAAGGAGATAGATGCTTGAGAGTGTTTCGAATGCTGGCGAAAGGCGAGGATAAGATGAAGTTGCAAGGAGTATTCCATAAGATATGAATGATAGAATATTTGCAATGATTGAAATAATAGATCCTGCGATTGATACATTCGCTTTTTTAGCGAATATAAGTGTAATAATTGCCAATACAAAGAAAGCTATCATTGGAATTTGAAGTAAAATGCTCAAAACCCAACCAAGACCTGGAACGGCGAAGATGGTTGAGATAATTGCTGAAGCGAGAAGAAGTCCTCTAGCTGTTGAAAGTGCAGAAATATTTGTTTTTAAATGGGTATTTGAATTCATTTAATGATCTCCTTTGAAAAATATAATGTATATAAATAATAACATGAATGCAAGTTTATTGTAAATATAAAAAAGACGACACTAAGGGGTAGTGTCGTCTAGGAAAAAGGAAAAATTTATTAAAAGAGAAAAAAGAAGAAAATGAAAACATCCAATATGAGGGGTAATTGGTTGTTTGCGGAATTGCTTCCGCATAATTAGTATAGCATTTCAAAATAGAAAATGCAAGTTTTTTGTAAAAAAAATTCGAAAGAAACATAAGTATATGTGAAAGATTGAACACACAATATTTTATTGTTATAGAGGTATGTTTATCACTATTATTTTACATTAAATTACTTCTTTAAGAGCACTACTTTTGCTTCAAGAGGTGCAACGTGAATCATTTTTCCGTGATATCCATCAAATGGTTGTGTATGATTTGGCGTAGCAGAAGAGAGAATTGTCATCGCTTCTGACGTATGGAGAAGTGGGAAATCAACATGATCATAAAGTGATACATTGGCAAAGATTGCAATGTGTGTAAACTCACTTGGTGTTTTTAATTCATATGTCATTTCGACGAATCGTTGAGGTAAGAAATCAAGGTGAGAATAACGATATTGGTGTACGTCAGATAATGTATCGATGTATGTCGAACGAATACGAGCAAGTTCATGGTAGAGTTTGATGTTTTCACTGCTTGTTTCATTTAACCAATGAAGTGCATATTTATCGAAAAGTGCAAGCTTTCCATAGTATGGATCATTTGTTGGGAGGTATTTAAATTCATCTCCAGGATGGCTATCAAGACCAGTGTTCATTGGTTGTGGTTCGAAAAGTTCTTGACCCGAATTGATGAACGGAATAGCATTTGGTGAGAACATATTAAGTGTTGAAATCAAGCGACTCATCATTTTGTTTTCATAGTCATTACCAAAGCGTCCAGCTACACGTGGTGTATCATGTGTTTCAACACATGCAAAGACAGGAATCGGAAGTGCTGCATTATCGTTGTAGTAATTTGTTTTTTCAGAAAGGCTAATACGAGGAAGGTTGATGAAGTTATCACCGATGATCATATCATATCCCGCTTCTTTTGCTGGTTGTGCATTTTTCGCGTGGAGTTCCTCAGCGATGAAAACGAAATGTGGATCAATTTCACGAGCGTTTTCTAAAATCATAGATACAAGTTCACTTGGTAGAGCGTGTCCCATATCAATACGCGCTCCATCGATTCCAAATTCACGTTGGAAGTGAGGTGCGATATCAGCGAGTTTACGCCAAAGACCACTATTTGGAATATTTCCTTTGTGCATATTTGATTTGATAATATCAAATAGGATATAAGGTGGCGTATCAAGGTTTTCAAGATATTTTTTACTTTCTTCTGTATGATCTAAATACATTCTAAAGAAAGTAACATCACTCCATGGTGGTTGTGGATCGTTGATTCCATCAGAAAATGCTTTGGCAACGGTAACACCGAATTCTTGTTCAATTGCTTTGATAATATTTTGTTTTGGTTTTTTGAAATAAGCCTTACGGAATTCTTTCCATCTTTTTGCATCGGTAACATTTGGCGCAAAACGGAATTTTTGAATGTGTTTTTTAACTTGTTCTTCTGCATAAACATAAGGGAGGTTACTATTTGTAGGTGTATGTACAGTTTCTCCGGGTTCAACGTTGAATAATTCAGGAACGGCTGGTGGGAAGTATCCGTCAGCTTCGTTTACATCAATCCAATAAAACCAATCTGGGTGATTGAGAATGAAGTCCGAATCAAGTGCATTTGTTCTAGGAACAAAATCGATAACGATGCGAATTCCAAGAATGTGGGCAGCTTCACAAAGTGCTCCAAATTCATCTTCAACTGTTGTTGTTTTTCCTGTTAGACTATCTTTGAGTGTTTCATCGAGTTTAAAGAAGTTAGACACGGCATAAGGTGAACCGAAGTCTCCTTTTTTATCGAGTGTACTCATTTTGTTGATTGGTAATAAATATAATGTGTTGATTCCGATGTATTGTAAAAGTGGTAATAAGAGTAATGTTTTAAGGAATGTTCCTGTTTCTGTAATTGGCGAGTGAGCAACTTTATCGAGAGTACCATCATGGTTATGATCCCAAGATGCAGAAGTTCGAATCATCGCTGAATAAACAGATGCTTTTTTCAACCAATCAGATTCCTCTGTAATTTGAGAAAGTGGCTGAGTGAAGTCAGTGTTTGGGTCCGCCTCTGTGAGGAGTGTTGAAATATATTGAATGAGTTCATCGTATAAGTCGATTTCAATCTCCTGAGCAGTTTGAAGTGGTAAGCGATGGAGTAACCAATAATTTGGTACAAACGCGGGTGCTTTTTGTTTTGATTGTGCAATAAGTCCATCGTATACGCGTTGTAGTTTTGAGTTTATGTGAGCCATAAGCATCCTCCTAAGTATTAATGATATAGTTAAATTATACCTTGTTCTTGTAAAATCCACAATAATAAAAGTGATTTTGATAACGTTATCAATTGCATGTGTAAAGTGATTTAGATATAATGATAAGTGAGGTGATGAATAAATGAATCAATTTATTTTAGGAACGATGAGATTAGATATGGAAAATGAGCAAAGTGCTCTTGAATTGTTACAAAAAGGAAGAGATATGGGGATTGAATATTTAGATACTGCCGACATTTATGGTGGTTATGAAATGAATGGATTTCTCGGTCGTGTATTGAAACATGACACAACATTGGCCAGTCATTATAAAATCATCGGTAAAACTGGGATCCGAAGTGACAAACAAGTAGGAACGATGTTTAAGCATTATGATTATAGTAGTGACTATATTAAAGCTGCTGTTGAAAAAATGTGCCACGAATTTGGTGTGGATCAACTTGAATATTTACTTTTACACCGTCCATCTCCTTTGATGAACTATGCAATTATCGGAAAAACGTTAACACAGCTTCAAAATGAAGGTGTTGTAAAACAAATCGGTGTTTCGAATTTTAATATGGAAGAAATAATTGCTCTGAATCAATATGCAGAAGTGACGACAAATCAAATTGAATTTTCACCACTTTGCTATGAACATTATGACAATAATGTATTGACGTATTTACAAACACATAAACTCGGTGCTCAAATTTGGAGTCCGCTTGCTGGTGGGAAAGTGTTCGAAGAGTCACCACTTTTAAAAACACTTGAAAAATATGCAACACAATTTCAAGTTTCAGTAGAAGCGATTATTTATGCGTTTATTCATAAACTTCCAGTAGAAACGTCAATTATTTTAGGGACGACAAAAAAAGAGAGACTTGATGTGATTTTAGAGTTAGAGCGATTTGAACTACCGCTTGAAGCGTGGTTTGATATTGCAGAATCAAGTCAGAAATATATTGTGAAATAGCGAAGGAGAATGAGATGATGAATGAACAAATGATGCATGAGTTTCCTAAAAAGTGGTGGCAAAAACAAGTCGTTTATCAAGTTTATCCAAGAAGTTTTTGTGACACAAATGGAGATGGTATTGGAGATTTAAAAGGGATTACAGCTAAACTGGATTATCTTGCTTATTTAGGGATTAAAATGATTTGGCTGAATCCAGTTTATCAATCACCTAATGATGATAACGGGTATGATGTCAGTGATTTTTATGATATCATGGATGAATTTGGAACGATGTCGGATTATGATGAACTCTTAGATGAGGCCCATAAACGCGGTATCAAAATTGTGATGGATCTTGTTTTGAATCATACAAGTGATGAACATGCTTGGTTTATTGAAGCAAAACAGTCAAAAGATAATCCGAAACGTGATTATTATATTTGGGCAGATCCAAAAGCTGATGGAAGTGCACCGACAAATTGGGGGTCGTTTTTTGGGACGTCATGTTGGACGTATAGCGAGGAAACGAACCAGTACTACATGCATATTTTTAGTACGAAAATGCCAGATTTAAACTGGGATAATGATGAAATGCGAAAAAGTTTATTTGAAGCAATTAATTATTGGCTTGATAAAGGAATTGATGGTTTCCGTGTTGATGCCATTCCTCATATTAAGCGAAATAAAAATTGGCAAGATGCACCAAATCCAGATAATAAACCGTTTGTAATTGCAGACCATGGCAATTATGCCAATCTCCCAGGAGTGCATGAGTTCGTTCAAGAGACAGCGGCGAATACATTTTTACAATCGGATGTGTTTACTGTCGGTGAAGCCGCTTCTGCGAATGTAGCAGAGGGATTACGATACACGGATCCAACAAGAGGAGAGTTGAATGCGATCATTCATTTTCATCATTCTGGAATTGATGCAGATAACGACACAGATCCGCGCATTGGTGGGAAATGGATGAAGAAAAACCCAGACTTCATGGAAATGCAAGGAATCATGAAGGAATGGACAGAAGGATTATACGGGAAAGGTTGGACAACACTCTTTTTAAATAATCATGATATGCCACGAATGGTAGGGCGTTTTGGCGATATTTCGACATCAGAATTCCGTATCAAAAGTGCGAAGATGCTTGCAACGATGATGTATCTTCAATGGGGAATGCCATTTATGCTTCAAGGTGAGGAAATCGGAATGACATCACCGCAGTTTAAAGATGTGTCCTCATATCGTGATACCGAGGTGAGTCACTATTATCAACAGTTTTTAGATTTTGGTAAAACACAAGAAGAAGCGATGCAATTGCTTGCAACAGGGAGTCGAGATGGAAGTAGAACACCGATGCAGTGGTCAAGTGATGCCAATGGTGGATTTACAACAGGAACACCGTGGATTGAATTGAATGCGGATTTTACAGAGTGGAATGTAGAATCACAGATGAATGATCCGCAATCGATTTTAAATTATTATCGTGAGATTATTCGCTTAAAACAAGAAGAAGATTTATTCATCTATGGAACGTGTACATATATAGATGTAAAAGATGCAGATATTTATGTGTATAAACGCGAGTGGGAAAATGAAAAGGCAATTGTTATTTGTAACACATCAGCAAATGAAAAAACAATGCCAGTACTTACAGATACTACGTTTGATGTCATTCTCACTAATGATGATGAGTGTGCTCAAACAATAGGAAATACACTTTCTGCTTATAGTTGTGTTGTTTTAAGGCAAAAAACTTTCCAATAGATTTCAGTTTATGCTATAATAGTTGTACGTGAGACGATAGGTTTATCGTCTCTTTGTTGTGTGCAAAAATATAGCAACAAGGAGGAAATACAATATGCTAAAAACAACATTGAAAAAAATAGGCGAACAATATGCCGATGATATGAAAAGTATTGGGAAATCAAATAAAGCCAAGATTCTTTTTATTTTACTCACACTTGTCCCATCACTTTATGCATGGTTCAATATCGCCGGGTCGTGGGATCCGTATTCACACACGAACCAACTTAAAATTGCAATTGTTAATCTTGACAAAGGAGCGGTTATTAAAGGAGCTAACGTCAATATTGGTGAATCAGCAATTAAAGAGCTGAGAGAAAATAAAGATTTAGGTTGGCAATTTGTCGATAAAGAAAAGGCAGATAACGGTATTCGTAATGGTGAATATTACGCATCAATTGAATTTCCAGAAGGATTGAGTGAAAGTGTGTCTACTCTATCTACAGGGAATCCAAAACAAGGAACGATTATCTATAATTATAATGATAAAATCAATGCGATTGCTCCGAAGATTACGAGTCATGGAGCAGTAACGCTTCAAGAGCAAATCGAAAGTGAAATTCGATCAACATTCAATACGGTACTTTTTCAAGATATTGCGTACGGTGGTGAAAAATTAAAAGAAAGCCGTGATGCAATCGTATCAGGAATTAATAACCTCATTACACTTGATGAAAAAATGCCAGAATTAACGCAAAAATTCAATCAAGTGATTACTGATGCTGAACTTTTTCAAAAAGCAGTACCGACAATTAAAGAGACTTTAGCTGATTCATCGAAAAAAATTGAAACATTACAAGCTAAAATCCCAGATATGCAGAAGACAGTTAATCAAATGAATGCAGCTATACAAACGATTCAATCGAATGTATCATCAATTAGTACGAATGTTGATGGGAAAGTGCAAACGATCATTCGTGAATTAAATTCATTAAATGGATTAGTGACAACGAATCAACCATTAGCATTACAAACAATTTCCAATGTAATATCAGAAGTGTCATTTTTAAAAGCAGAGATTGATCGAAGTATATCGCTTGTCAATGTATTGAATCAATTGACGGGTGGGAAAACATTTTCAAACTTATTGTCAAAATTAACAAGTTTAAGCAATGATATTGCGCGGGTGCTTATTCCTTTAAATCAAGTCCAAGCAGACATCGCAGCTGGGAAAACATCAGCAACAATTGTAAATGTTGTATCGACACTTAATGCGGATCGCCAACAAGCGAGTGCGTTGTTTGGAAGTTTTAATACCTTATTCAATTCTCTCTCATCAATATCAACAACAGGTATTAATGATGTCTTTAACATTATTTCTGAAACATTGATTAAATATAAAAATATTATCGATACAATGAATATGTATGTTATTTCAAAAGAAGAAGGTTTGAACAAAGCCGTTGAAATTGGAAAAGATATTCAAACGAAAATTCCAGAATGGCAGTTGCAACTCAAACATGGAGCAACACTACTTAAACCATATTCTGATGGTCAAAAAATTGACGAAGTTATCGCAATGCTGGCAGTTAATCCAACGGCGGTAGCTCAATTCTTAAATCAACCGATTTCACTTGAAGAAGTTCGCTGGTATCCAAGTCAAAATTATGGAGCGGGGATGACGCCGTTTTATGTGACGTTATCGCTTTGGGTTGGAGCGCTTGTACTCGTTTCCATCATGAAAGTTCATGATAAACGCAAAGAGAAACACGGTGTAATTTTCTTCTTAGGGAGATACATGGTCTTTTTAACCGTTATCATTCCGCAAGCATTTATCGTTTCTGGGGGATTGTTACTCTTCTTTGGACTGACACCAACATCATCACTCGCCTTTGTTCTAGCAAGTATTTTTATTGGCGTATCATTTTCTACCATAGTCTATACATTGACATATTTGTTTGGGGATGTCGGAAAAGGACTAGGAATTGTTCTGCTTGTTTTACAACTTGTAAGTGCTGGTGGAACATTCCCAATTGAGATGATGCCACAAGTATTTCAAAACATTCATACGTTCATGCCGTTTACTTACGCTGTAAGTCTTTTGCATGAAACAATCGGTGGAATTGTTGTTTCTGTTTTCATTCGCGATACTATTGTTATTGCAAGTATTCCTATCTTTATGATGCTCCTTTTCTTCTTGACACATAAACGTTTAGAAGAGCCAGTTCGAAGATTTGAAGAAGAACTAGAAAAAGCGCATATATTTTAATAAAAAGCCTTTGAAATTATTCTTGGGTATGGTATACTGTTATGGAGTACGTTTTGTACTCCTTGCTCGAAAGGGCCATTAGACCAAAAGGAGGTAGAACAATGAATAAATATGAAGTAATGTACATCGTTCGTCCTGATATGAGTGAAGATGATCGTAAAGTTCTCGTTGAAAACTTTGGAAAAATCTTTACTGATCGTCAAGGGACTGTTTCATTTGTTGAAGGATGGGGTATGCGTGATCTTGCATACGATATCGAGAAACATTCAAAAGGTTTCTATGTGTTAATGAACGTAGAATCAAATGTTGAAGCAGTAACAGAATTCGAACGTCTTGCACGCATTAGTGAAGATATTATCCGTTTCCTTGTTGTAAAAGCGCAAGAAGCGTAAAAGGAGAGAACTATGTTAAATCGAGTTGTTCTTGTTGGACGTTTAACAAAAGATATTGAATTACGTTATACATCATCGAATGTAGCAGTTGCACAATTTACAATTGCAGTGAATCGTACTTTCTCCAATCAAAATGGAGAGCGCGAAGCTGATTTTGTTAACTGTGTTGCATGGCGTAATCAAGCTGAAAACATGTCAAAATACGTGAAAAAAGGTGCACTTATCGGTGTGGATGGTCGAATCCAAACACGCTCATATGATGATGCAACTGGAAAACGTGTATATGTGACGGAAGTTGTTGCGGATAGTGTTCAATTTTTAGAACCTAAAGGAAGCCAGCGAACACAACCTGTAGCAAATGAATTTGATACAGTTGTGCCACCAGCACAGTTTGGTGGAAGTGCTGAAACTATGAATAATGATTTTGATCTCGCACTTGATATTAGTGATGATGATCTTCCATTCTAAAATAAGGAGGATAAGTTGATGGCAGAATATACAAACAATAACAACCAAGGACCACGTCCACGTCGTCGTTTTGGACGTCGTAAGAAAGTATGTTATTTCACAAAAAACAACGTGAAATATATCGATTTTAAAGATGTGGAACTTTTGAAAAAGTTTATTTCTGAGCGTGGGAAAATTTTACCACGTCGTGTAACAGGAACGAGTGCAAAATGGCAACGTCCACTTACACAAGCAATTAAACGTTCACGTCAAATGGGATTACTTCCATACGTTGGTGAATAAGGTTTAGAAAACAGGCACTTTGCCTGTTTTTTTGTTTGAAAAGTATGCTATAATGGTGGTAGTGTCAACAAGGGGTGCTAAGATAATACTTGGCTGAGAGGATGAAGGTATCCAACTCTATAACCTGATCCCGGTAATTCGGGCGTAGGGATGTTGAAGTCATGTACTGACAACTTTTTGTTTGACACGAAAACAAAATTTTGGAGGTATATTATGAAAAACATTTCTACAAAAGATTTAGTAATGACAGGTTCGCTCATGGCGCTGGCAATTGTTTTGTATTTAATTGATAAACAATTAACAGTTCCGCTGAATGCTATTTGGAAAACGGGTGGAGCATCAACCCATTTACATTTTTTACCAGTGATAATACTCGCTGCCTTTTTTGATAAACGACTCTTTTTCACGGGAGTAACGGCGTTGCTGTTTGGTCTTTTTATCATTGGTACAAGTGCGGTGTCGGTTATTGATTATGGTCTTGAATACGTTGTACCATTATTATCGGCGAGCAGTTTTTTCTTTGTTTATCCATATCAGAAAAAAGCCAAAAGATTTCGTGCATTTTTGAGCCTTGGAATGATGCTTGTTGTAACGTTGTGCATGTACACAACAGCAGGTGTTGTCTTTTATGGTGTTGATCTTGTTGGCTCATTTATATATAATGGAACATTAATTATATTTCCAGCAGTGATTTTAAGTATCGTGTTATTACCGATATTAGAATTGTGTAGGAAGGTAATAAAATAGGGAGTTTATTTATGGAGTTATTTATTCTTTTTTCAATATTGAATAGTATCCTTATAATTGTAAGTATTTATTTTGTTTTACAATTGAAAGGAACACATACACAAAATGAAACGAAATCAGAAATGCAAGATAAGATGCAAGCTGAGCGTATTCAAACACTTCTTCAAAGCAATGAAACAATCGGAAATAAAGTTTCTGGACTCGAAGTTGAAACTTTAACACGATTGACACAATTTGAAAAAAGTTTAATTAAAGATCAGAATGAATTTCAGTATCGTATTTCTTCAACATTGACACAAGACTTCAAAATGTTAAATGAGCAAATTGAGAAACGTCTTGATTTGATGAATGAGCGAGTGGAAGAGCGATTGACGGAGAGTTTAAATAAAACAAATGAAACATTCCAAAATATCTTAAAACGACTTGTTGTTATCGATGAGGCACAAAAGCAAATTGAATCACTATCGACGAATATTATTTCATTACAAGATGTATTGACTGATAAAAAGGCACGTGGGATGTTTGGTGAAGTGCAACTCCATCAATTACTTGTTTCAGTCTTTGGTGAAAAACAAGAAGTATATAAAGAACAATATCAATTTGAAAATGGTTTGAGAGCAGATGCCGTTATCTTTGCACCAGAGCCAGCTGGTCTAATTGCTATTGACTCGAAATTCCCGCTTGATAATTATCGACGTATCACAGATACAACACTTGATGCACATACAAGAGAAGCTGCCGAAAAGCAATTTAAACAAGACGTGAAAAAGCATATTGACGATATTGCGAGTAAATATATTATCGCAGGTGTAACAGCTGAACAAGCGATTCTCTTTATTCCAGCGGAAGCGGTCTTTGCCTATGTCCAAGCATACTGTCAAGATGTTGTTGATTATGCGAATAAAAAAGCAATTTGGTTAACATCACCAACCACACTCTTTGCAACGATGACGACATTACAAGTTGTTATGCGAAATTTAGAACGTGAAAAATACGCGTATATTATTCAACAAGAAATTATTAAACTCTCACAAGAATTCGGGCGTTATCAAACACGTTGGAATAAACTCGTGACTGATATTGAAAAAGTCGGTAAAGATGTGAAAGATATTAGCACAACAAGTACAAAAATAGAAAAACGATTTAATACAATCGCTGCGGTAGATATTGAAGAAATGCAGCAAATATCAGTACAACAAGAGGATTAATATTATGATTACAAATTATCAAACACGTCGCTTTTACCAATTTGTTGCCGTTATTTTAGGAACTATGGTGTATGGTATTGGAGTCACAACATTTTTAAAACCAAATGGAATCATGCCCGGAGGACTTGCTGGTATTAGTCAAATTCTCCAAGTATCAACAGGTGTTCAAGCCGGTCTGACACTCTTCATTTTAAATGTGCCACTCCTTATTTTCGGCTGGTTTTATGTATCACAACGCTTTACTGCACTCAGTACAATAGCACTTGTGATTACAATGACCACATTTGACTATTTACGATTACAAAATCCAATCCATGATTACTATCTCAGTATTATCTTCGGATCACTTCTTGCAGGGTTTGGAATCGGTATTGCCCTTCGCTTTGGAGGGTCACTTGGTGGAACAGATATCGTTTCAAATTACCTTTCAATCAGACGTGGAAAATCCACGGCACAATACAATCTGATGATTAATGCACTCGTTATCGTTGCCTCGGGCATTGTCCAAAATAGCTTTGAAAAAGCATTGCTCACGCTCGTCTCAATGTTCATCGTTGCCGAAGTTGTCAATGCAGTTCATACACGCCATGAAAAAATGTTATTAATGGTTATTACAAGCGAAGATGCCGAAGTTGTTGAGTACGTACAAAAGAAAGTTCGGCGTGGAATTACCGTTGTAGATGGAATGGGAGCATACACGAAAAAAGAGAAAAAAATTCTCTTCATGACTGTTTCATCATACCAACTCTATATGACACAAAGCTTAATCCGTGAAGTAGATCAATGTGCATTTATCAATGTTCTACCAGTGAAAAAAGTTATCGGAAACTTCAACGCTGGCGTGAGTTATTAAAAAAGGAAACTTAATTTAAGTTTCCTTTTTTTATAATTTAAAATATTTTTGGAGAAAGTAACCAACACCAGATTCAGTGTTTGGTCTTTCTGTAATCGCATCAGCAATTTTAAGGAGTTCAGGGTTAGCATTTTTCATAGCAACACCAAGACCTGCGTATTCAATCATTTCAAGATCGTTTGTTTGATCTCCAAAACACATGATGCGATCTTTTGAAATATTGTATTTATGAGCGAGAAATTCAACGCCTTCAACTTTTGAAATCATCGGATTATAGACTTCGATAACTGATGTGTTAGCAAAGTCATGCGCCCATTGTCGAGCAGTGAATGTAGATGAGAAGTACTGTGCTAAAAAGTTGAAAATTGTTTCTGTGTGCTCACGCTGGCAGTAAATTGCGACCATCGCTGTTTCTTCATCGATTGTATGTGTAGAAGGCATTTCGATTTTTGGTTGGAAAAGTCCTTTACTTTCAACATTCCATATATTAATAAGGTATTCATTTTCACGATCGAGAATTGTTCCGTCTTTTGTTTCAAATAAAACTGCTTCAATATGATCATTGAGTGGTGAGTTAAGTAAATCGAGAACAGGATTTGATTTAAAGGGATGGAAGATTTTTGGATCGTTATGATTTCGTGGATTCCAAATATAATTTCCATTTAAATTTGAAAAATGTGTTTGTATGTTTAATTCATGATAAAACTTTAAAGATGAATTTGCACTTCGACCAGTAGCGATTGAAATGATGTGTCCTTCTTGTTGTGCTTTTAGCATATAATAACGTGTGAGCATTCCGATGTTAGAATTGGATTCGAGCGCCGTTCCATCTAAATCGGTAATAATAAGATGTTGTTTCATAATAGCTCCTTGTAAAATATAGAATTAAAGTTGAGGGATAAATATTCTAATATCGCCGAAAAATCCACTTACTGAATTTTTAAAGATAAAGATGAGAATAGCTACGGCAATAGCGTAAAATGCAAAGTAGCGTAATCCATTTTTAGCGAGGGCAAAGCGAATGATTCGATAACCGACAAATGTTGAGAAAAAGGCAGCAATTAAAGCGAGGAGATATAGTGGTAAAACAGAAATTTGAAAAGTGCTCGCTGATTTTAACATTGTATAAATATTTGCCATCAAGATTGTTGGAATGAATAATAAGAATGAGAAGTTAAGTGCTTCTGATTTGCTGAGTTTACGAGTCATTCCCCCAAGAAGTGTTGAACCAGAACGTGTAACCCCTGGTATGAGTGCAAGGACTTGAAAAAGGCCAATTGTAATCGCATCAGGAAGACGAAGGTTTGTATTTTTCTTTGTTTGTTTTTTTGGATCGAAACCAAATTCAACGTAAAACAAAAGACATGCCGTAATTAAAAGACCGATTGCAACAACAAAAGAATTTCCACTGAAGAGAGATTTTGTCACGTTGAATATTGAATCAAGTGTAAAAATAATTGCGGCTGAGATGAAGAATGCAATTCCAACATTCATAAATAATGAAGCGTCCTTTTTACGACTCATATCTTGGTGTTTGAAATATGCAACAGTACCAGTAGTAGCCTTTTTAATTGTCTGCCAATAAATGATGAAAAAGGCAGCAAGTGATCCTAAATGGATGAACGAAAGGAAAAACTGTGCCTGACTTGAATCCATATGTACGCCGAACATATTCATAAAAATGAGAACATGTCCTTTTGAAGAAACAGGAAGTGGTTCAATAATTCCTTGAACAATTCCAAAAACGATGTATTTAAAAATATCTAGCATAGTAACCTCCTATTTTAAGAAACCGAGTTTTTGATAAACTTCGTTTCGCTTTAATTCTGCTATTTGATTTGCTTTTATTTTATTTTGCTCCAGCACTTTCTCAACCTGTCCACTTTGTTTAATTTCATGGAAGCGAGTTTGGAGTTGCTCTATTTCAGCACATACACAATCTGCGACAGCTTTTTTAAATGTTCCATAACCTGAATCTCTGTATGTATCAACAAGTGTTGTAATCGGTGTGTTGCTGAGTACAGAGAAGATTTCAAGTAAGTTACTCACCCCTGGTTTATTTTGTTTATCGTATGCGACAAATGTATCAGAATCAGTGACGGCAGACATGATCTTTTTACGAATTGATGCAATATCATCGAGTAGTAAAATGGTTCCTTTAGGATCAGATTCTGACTTCGACATTTTCTTCTCTGGATTTTGAAGCGACATAATACGCGCTCCTTCTTTTGGTGTCATTGATTGCGGAATCGTAAATGTTTCACCAAATTTGGCATTAAATCGCTCAGCGACAGTTCTTGTCAATTCTAAGTGCTGAAGTTGATCTTCACCGACAGGAACTACATCAGGTGAATAGAGTAAAATATCAGATGCCATAAGTGCAGGGTAAGCAAAGAGTCCACCACTGACACCAGTTGCTTGATTTTTCACTGCTTTTTCTTTGTACTGTGTCATTCGATTTAATTCACCCATATATGCTTGACATTGTAGGACCCAACCAATTTCAGCATGTGCAGCAACATCCGATTGCTTAAAAATAAGTGTTTTATTCGGATCAAGACCAATTGCCAAGTAGAGGGCAACGAGATTTTGTGTGTTTTCGTACATGCTTTTTGGGTCTTGGTCGACAGTGATTGCGTGCAAATCAGCAATGAAAGTGATCATTTCAAAGTCATCTTGTAACTTGACAAATTGTTTCATAGCTCCAATATAATTCCCAAGAGTTAAATTGCCACTTGGTTTAATTCCAGATACCATTCGCTTCATAATAAAAGTCCCCTTACCTATTAATATATCTTTACTATTATAGCATATAATACGCTTCGTTGGAAGTTGTGAAAAACATTGAATGAAATTGTGTACAAAAACAAAATTAATGATTGACTTTTTATTTTAAGCGTGCTAGAATTGAAAAAAGTATAAATACAAAATAGGATCTTGTATACATTTTTTGTATTGCTTTTTTATTAAGAAAGGGTGATTACATGAAAAATTTACTGAAAAAATTAACACTCGTAGGTGTAGCCACATTAAGTGGTATCGCATTAACTGCCTGCTCTGGTGGAAGCGCGAAGAAAGAGGCGCACGGTGTTGTAAACGTTGCTGATCCAAGTCAATTAAATATTCTTGATCCAGTACGTGCTGAATTTTCAACAGATAAAGAACTTAATGAAAATACACAAGCAATACTTGCTGAACTCGATAAAGATGGAAAGACAAAACTTTTAGCTGCTGAAAAGTGGGAAGCGTCAAGCGATCTTAAAACATTTACAATTAAACTCCGTCCAGGAATGAAATGGTCAGATGGGTCTCCACTTACAGCAAAGGATTATGTATTCTATTTCGATGCTGTAAAAGCTGATACAGAAACAGTTTATAAATCTATATTTGATACACTTGTATCGTATGAAGCAAAAGACGACACGACACTTGTTTTTGGATTTAATATTCCACGACCATTGTTTGAAATGACTGATTTACCAGGTGTTTTACCTTTGAATAAAGCGTTCTATGAAAAAGTTGGTGGTGCAGGACACTACGGGACTTCAAATGAAACAACTTTATACAGTGGACCATTTGTACTTAGTGAATGGACTGGAAAAGATGCCACATCATGGAAACTTGTGAAAAACGACAAATTCTACGATGCTTCAAATGTACTAGTTGAAGGTGTAAATACTCGTTATATTGATAATCCACAAACAGCACAACAAGAATTTGATGCTGGAAACATTGACTTCTTAGAACTTCGTGGACGTGCAATGCATGATCAATACAAAGGTAAGAAAACAGTTAAAGAAAAACAAGCGACATATTATTTCCTTAAGCAAGGGAAAAGTGCAGACTTAGCAAATAAAAATTTACGTCTTGCGATTGATGCAGCAATTAATCGTGATGAAGTAATTCAAGCTGCACCAGGATATGAAGCATTTGAAGGTGCAATTTCACGTAACTCATTATTTGATAAATCAGGAAAAGATATTCGTGATTACGATAATGCCAAAATGGAAAAACGTTACAACGAAACAAAAGCAAAAGAGTATTGGGAAAAAGCAAAACAAGAACTTGGAAAAAACACTGCGTCAGCATCATATCTTGTTTTCAACAATGCTCAAAATATAGCAGTTGCTCAAGTTATTAAAGATCAAGTTGAAAAAACACTTCCAGGTCTTACATTGAATATCGATCCAAAAGATAACAATGC
>JBOFHN010000071.1:0-9419 GCA_051649665.1 Culicoidibacterales bacterium | reverse complement strand
TTTTACCATCAACTAACTCCTCAGCAAGAGCTGTTTGCTCACCTTTTTCATTAGATGGTGTATAGTACATTTCAGTTACACGATCTCCTACTGGTCTTGTTGGATCATAGTAAACTGTAAGCCCTGATATTTGTAGCCATCCAACATAATCATTTTCTAAATTCTTTTTAATTTGTTCTTTTGTTAAATCCATTGATACAAGGAAATTATCGAAAGGTAAAATATTATACATTGTTCCTTGCGTAATTGTTCCTGCTGCAATTGAATCACGGAATCCACCACTGTTCATCAAGACAATTGGTTGTTTATCTAAATATCCTTTATCAACAAGTTGTTGACCTGATAAATATGAAAAATATTGACCTAATGAAGACGTTCTTTCGAGTTCTATCGGTGTTGTCGCAACTGGAACATCTAATAGTGGTGCCAATTTTGCACGCTCAGCAGCAACAATATCAGCCGTTGCTTGATGTACTGGCATTGTACTTATTTGTTTACTAAGTGCATCTACTTTTGGTGTTACATCTGTTACTTTCCCAGTAATATCATCAAATGTAATCATTGTATGTCCGAGTGCACGACCATATGATGCAGCTTGCACAATCGAAACTCCATTGACTTTCCCCTTGATTGCTTGATGTGTATGACCTGCAATAATTGCATCTACACCTTTTACTTTATTTGCTGCATCAGCAGCTTCACCAGTAATAACACCAGCTGCATCCTGCATACATCCTAAATGACTTAATACAACAACCGCTTGAGCACCTTGTGCTTTCAAGTCAACAGCAAGTGTATTGATATCATTTACTGGATCTCTAAAATCAAGTCCTTGAACGTTCGCTACATTTGTTTTATATGCAGTTTCTGGTGTTGCAATCCCAATCAATCCAATTTTTTTACCACCTACGGTAATCATTGCTGTAGGTTTTGCAAATGATGCACGTGCACCTGTTTTTGTATCATAAATATTAGCAGCTAAAAATTTAAATCCGCCACTTGCTTCCCACTTCGGAGCACCAACATTAATTGGATCCCAATCAAATTCATGATTTCCAACTGCCGAATATGGAATATTCAACTCTTTTAAAGCTTTCGCTGTTGATTCACCTCTTGTTAAATTGGAAAGTGGACTTCCTTGAAATAAGTCACCTGCTGCTAAAAGCACAGAATTTGGATTTTTCGTTTGATATTCTTTAATATATCCTGCTAATTTTGATACACCAGGGTCTTTTCCAGCTTGTTCTAAGCGACCGTGAAGGTCGTTGATTGATAAAATATCAACCGTTGTTGAAGCGGCAGCTACTTTCTGCCCTTGAGGTACTATTAATGCTGTTAATACCAGCATTGCAGTCATGAGTAAAGCAATAATCTTTTTCATATGAAACCCCTTTCTTTATAGAAGAAAAAATATGTAGTAAATATTTCAACTACATACTAATTATATTCTTTTTCTTTCACTTTTTCTAGTTCTTTTTTATCTTTTCCTTTCACCATTGTTAAAAACTACGTGATAACTTCTTAGGTGTAATAAAAAAATATAAAAACAGCGCTTTTAATGTTCGATATTTTTATTCGTATACTCAATTTATTCATTTGATTAGAATAACAAACCAAAAGTGAGTAAAAACTCATTTTGCTGTTGACAAACTTTCCCCATCGTGATATCGTTTTATTGTGAGTAAATACTCACTTTATAATCAAGCACTTGGAGGCGCCACATGATAAAATTTTTTCAACACGTTTTTTCACATGACAAAAAAATATTAACACTGTGTATTTTAGCAACATTAATCGAAGTTACATGTGCACTTTTTATCCCTTATATTATGATTAACATATTTACTACCGGCATTCTCAATCATGATCAAAATTATATTTTATACTCTGGAATAGCTACATGTATGTTAGCAGTATCTGCTATGATTTTCGGAAGTATAAATGCACACTTTTCTTCCGTACTATCTGCGAGTGTTGGAAAAAACATTCGACAAACACTTTTCTCAAAATCTATGTTTTTTTCAGAGGACATCATTGATCAGTTTACAATCGCTTCTCTTTCCACTCGCTTAAATAACGATGTAACTGCTATTCAAATGGCTCTTTTACAATGCTTAAGATCTGTTGTTTATGCACTAGTTACTATTACTCTTTCTATTATATTCATCCTGTTCATCAAACCTGTATTTTCTCTCATCATAATATGTGGAATTGTTTTATTTTGCTTCATTCTGGCATGTATTTTTCATTTTGCTATCCCACAATTTGGAAATATACAAACTGCAAGTGATTCTCTTAATCGAACAACACAAGAAAACATTATTGCTCAAAGAATTGTCAAATCACTTGTTATGCATGATTATGAAGAAAAGAAATTTTCGAAGATTAATAAAAATTTAGAGCATTATACTAAAAGGGCTATGAGCTGGATGTTACTCATCATGCCGCTTACTACTTTAATTATGAATGGAAGTACAACAACGCTACTTTTCTTAGGTGGACAACAAACTGTAAATGTCGGTGAATTAAACGCGCTCCTTGCTTATACAACACAAGCTTTTGGTTCACTCATGCTTTTAGCCTTGATGACTGCGCAACTTGGAAAAGCAAGTGTTTCTATTAAACGTGTTCGTGAAGTTTTAGAAATACCTTGTGACAAACAATATTATTCTATTAATAAACAGTTCTTTCATTTTAATAACAAAATTGAATTCCATGATGTTTCATTTAAATATAACATGCAGGATCGCACTTCCTTATTATCTCAAATCTCACTTCAAATTAATCATGGAGATTTATTTGCAATCATTGGATCTACAGGTGAAGGAAAAAGTACACTCGCTAAACTTATTCCTAGGATATATCAAGTAACTTCTGGTTATATTTCTATTGATGGAATATCGATTGAGGATATCTCCCTTCGCACACTTCGTAAAGAAATTGCCTTTTGCCCTCAACATAGCACCCTTTTTTCTGGAACTATCATTGACAATCTCACTTGTGGAAATCCTTCAATTACAAAAAAAATGATTGATGAAGTTTGTAAAATAGTACAGGCATACGACTTTATTAACAATTTTACAAATGGTTATTACACGCGTATTGAGCAAGGTGGTGCTAATCTTTCAGGTGGTCAAAGACAGCGCCTTTGCATTGCTCGTGCCCTTCTTAAAAATTCAAGCATTTTAATTCTTGATGATAGTACGAGTGCTCTTGATAAAATCACTGAGAAAAAAGTACTTAAAAATATTCAAACTGCTTTTAAGCACTTAACAATCATTCTTATTTCACAAAAAATTTCAACTGTTCAATTTGCTGATAAAATTCTTGTATTAAATAATGGGCATATTTCAGGTTTAAATACGCATGCGAAACTTTTGAATTCAAATCGAATATATCAAGAAATTTATGAATCACAGAAAGGAGATATTTAATATGAAAAATAATATCCGAATATTTCATCCACATAACATATTAAATATGTACATTGAAAAAAGAAAATTGAAACTCCTTTTTTGTGTGTTTCTTTCGTTTATTTCAACATTTTCAACACTCCTTAGTGCTTACCTAGTAAAGTATATAATTAATACGTACATTGTACCTCACAATTTTCAAGGATTAATCAATGCTCTTGTCATTTTAAGTTCAGTTTATTTAATTGGTATTTTAGCATCAACACTACAAACACAACTTATTATTAGAATATCATACACAACTATTTCGACACTTAGACAGCGTCTATTTAGTAAATTACAAAAAATCCCTATTACATATTTCGATAAAAATGCTCATGGAAATATTATGAATATATTCACTAACGATATGGAAACATTACAAACTTCGCTTGAACAAAGTATTATTCAAGTGCTAAATAATACCTTACAAATAATAGGAACACTCATCATGATTTATATTTTAGGAGGGAAACTCATTATTATAACAATCTCAGTGACAATTTTGATGATTATAATATCAAAATTCCTTTCAAAACTGAGCACTTCATATTTCACTCAGCAACAAGAAGATATCGGTAACATCGCTAGTATAATTCAAGAATCACTATCCGGCCATGAAACAATTCAATTATTTCATTTAGAGGAAAAAGCTATTAAACAGTTTAATAAGCAGAATAACTTGTGGTCTCTTTCATCTACAAAAGCACAAAGTCTATCAGGCTTCATTCTACCAATTGTAAACTACCTTAACACAATTAATACTGGATTAACAGCCATGTTTGGTGCATTGATGATTTTAAATGGCCAAATTGATATTGGTTCTTTAACAGCGTGCATTCAACTAACACTTTCGTATAATCAACCATTTAAACAAATTTCAATGCAGGTGAATAATATCTTACAAGGCATTGCTGGTGGGAAACGAATTTCTTCCACATTGCAACTAGACTCTGAATACGATTATGGAAATATCAAATTTGATCATACTCACACTTCATGGATAAACGAAACAGCTAATCTCCCCTGTCATGGTAATATTTCTTTAAACAACGTAAGTTTTGGGTATACTAAAAATAATATAGTCCTCAAAGACATCACATTATCAGCTCAACAAGGAGAAAAAATTGCTTTAGTTGGAAGCACAGGTTCTGGCAAGACCACAATTGCCAATTTACTCAATCGTTTTTATGAAATTGAGCACGGAGAAATAACATACGATGGAATCAATATTCAATACATCTGTAAAGATGATTTACGCCGATCAATTGGTGTTGTTTTCCAAGATACACATTTATTTACAGGTACAATCATGGAAAATATAAAATATGGTCACCCCTATGCAACAGATGATGACATTATTAACATTGCAAAACTCACACAAGCAGATTATTTCATCACACGCCTTCCAGAAGGATATAGTACTCTGCTTATTCGAGATGGTGAAAATATATCAGCTGGCCTTCGACAACTTATATCAATTACACGAACAGCTATCGCCAACCCACCAGTAATTATTTTAGATGAGTCAACGAGTTCAATTGATACACGTACTGAGGCTCTCGTTAATAAAGGTCTCTCATTTCTCATGCAAAACAGAACCGTATTCATCATTGCTCATAAGTTTTCAACAATTCGTAATGCAGATAGAATATATGTTTTAGACTATGGAAAAATAGTTGAACATGGCACACATAAAGATTTAATAAACGCTAGAGGAAAATACTACCAACTTTCCACGGGAGTACAATTATCTTAACTACTCTCTTCTCGTTCCTTCAATGAGTTTTTAAAATACACTTATCCCACTTTATCCCAAATACAAAAGCAACACAATGATTATTCACATTGTGTTGCTTTTTAATTCTTAATATTTTTATTCTTTTTTTATACTTCAGCATTATTTTGGCATTTTTTAAGTGTTTTTTGTAATTGTACTGTTTCTTTTTGATTAAGCTTAAATATCTGTTCATCTATTTTCTTTACAACGATAAACGCTTCCATCAAAAGTGCTTCCCCAATTTTAGTTATTGCTACATTCTTCGCGCGTGTATCAGACTTATTTTCTTTTCTTGAAGCATACTTATGTGCTACTAAAAACTTTAATGCAAGCGATACTGACATAATATCAATTCCTGAAAAATCAGAAATTTCCTTTTGTGTGACTTCTTTCATTTCTTTAGTCATTTCAAAAACCGTTGCAAGTACAACAAATTGAACATGTGTTAAACCAAGTTCTTTTAGCTCTAATTTTATCTTTCTCGACCATAAACTATACGTTTTCCAAAAAGCAAAACCGATACTTTCTTCGTGAGAATTAAACACTGGATTTTCCATCAAACATCAACATCCTAAAAAACTTTAATATAAGTTTATACTACTATATTATACATATAATTACAATGCTAACATCTCAAATTTCACTATTTTCCCTTCAGTGTTTAATTCTAATTTCTCAATCATTTGAAATGACTCAAATACACGTGAAGAAACCGATACAATTGCTCTAGCAATCATTGATGATTCTTCTTCAATCTTCTCTATAACGAGTTCAAAACCTGGTGGCATTGGTTGCTGATAAAATGCTTCTATTTCACTAAGACCACTGTATATATTTTTTCTAAAATCAATAAGAATACCTTTTTCAGCATAATATTTTGATAAATCTTGATGTCCACTTATTGCACTTTCTAAATATTTGACTAATATTTCTTTTGCCTTCATATTAATTTCCTCCTAAAAATATCACTCACATATAATAAGTAATACTTATTATAATTATTTTTATCTTTTTTGTCAAATCAAAGCCAAACACTAAGCGGTGCTTGGCTTACGCATCAAAATTGTGTGCTTTAAATAATCATTAACTATATTTTTCAGGCGTATATCGTACTCTACACTACCGGTTCCATATAGGTGAATAAATCCATGTAAAAATAAAAATAATCCTCTTGTTATGTTTAACTTTTCTTCCTCATCACTGATATGTGAAAATATTTGATTTATATTCCCTTTTAATAAATTAAAATTCGTGATACGTATTTCATTGATTGGATTTTTAAATGTTTCTTCATCGACACGTTCTGCACCATATAAAAAAAGTAAATCATATGAATTACGGTGTTCAAAGCCAAATTTAATATACATATGACACATTTCAACAATTTTATTCTCGACGGTATTTTTTGTATTTTCTATCTCTTTTATTTTATCAATAAGTTGTTGTAATGGTTTGTGTGCAACTTCAAATAAAATGTCATCTTTTGTTTTAAAATATAAATATAATGTAGTATGTGAACAACCAGCTTCTCTGGCTATTTCGCGAATGCCAACATCTTGATATCCTTTTTTTTGAAATAATATAGATGCTTTTTGAATTATTCGTTCTTTTGTATCTTTTGCCATAAATTTTTCTCCTCTATATACCACTTTGATTCCTTCATCATTTGTAATGGCTTTTTAATTTCAGTCCCATGTGTAACACTCATTATTATATTAGGATAATTATTAAGAATTTGTTCCCCTGTTTGAAGGGCTAATTCCATATTAGCAGTAAACGTCTTCATTGGTGGCTGTATTATTCCTTTTTTACTAGTGGTAAATAAATCTCCCGCAATCAACACTTGATCTTTCGAATGATAAAAGCATGTGTGCCCCGGAGAATGTCCTGGTGCAAGTAGTGGTATCAATCCTGACTTTTCCAATAATAATATTGCCGTTTCATCTGAAAGTTTTTGGAAAATTTTCTCACTAAACGTAACGACTTCTGTTTTTTTCCTCTTGGGATAGCACGACTGACCTGTTAAATATTGTATTTCAATTTCCTCAACAATGATTGGTATATTTGGATACATTTGATTTAATTTTTTCAATCCTCCTACATGATCAGAATGACCATGTGTTAAAAAAACACCATGTATTTTATCAATATTCTCTTTACCAATATATTTTTCAATTACATATATCGCCATTCGTCCCATTCCAGTATCAATTAAAAAATAAGCATTATTTTGCTTTACAATCCAAATACTAACAATAAAAATACCTAAATTAAACTCAATTTTATCAATATGGGTACTTATCTTCTTTTTTTTCGAAATCAAATTATATATGTTCATATTACTTACCTCCAAAACATAACCACTGGTTATGTTTTATTTTATCACGTTCTTCATTTCATGTCAATAAAAAAAGACTAGTCCAAACTAGTCTAAAATATATTACCACTTAGTATCAATTTTTTCTCCGCTTCAAATTCTTCATCAGTCAAAATACCATGTTGCTTTAAATCCGCTATCACATGTAACTGTGCATACTTATCATTTTGATTTTTTTCATATTCAACAAATCCCGAACTGATAATCCCGGTTGGAATCGCAACAATTCCAATTCCAAATAGAGCAATGAACATCGTTAATATTTTCCCGAGTGTCGTTACTGGAGCAACATCACCATATCCAACTGTTGTCAACGTTTCAACAGACCACCAAAACGAATCAAACAATGTTCGATATTTTTCAGGTTGTGCTACATTCTCAACAATAAAAATTACAATTGATGAGAGTAATATCATAAACATCATAAAAGCAATAGCAACAAAAAGTTCTTTTCGCTTAGCGTTTAAAATATCCTGAACTTTTTTAAATTCCGATGAATATTGTAAAAACTTCAAAGTTCTCACAATTCTTAATAATCGTAAAAAACGTAAAAGTGCTATATTTATACTTGGATCAGCAACAACAATATAAAAG
Organism: Culicoidibacterales bacterium; assembly: GCA_051649665.1. Classification (GTDB taxonomy): domain Bacteria; phylum Bacillota_I; class Bacilli_A; order Culicoidibacterales; family JBOFHN01; genus JBOFHN01. The sequence goes on along the minus strand of JBOFHN010000071.1, from coordinate 1,216 downwards.
GATATAAGTGATAAAATATCAATAACCCCATCAAAACTAAAGATATATTTACGAATAGTTCCAGAATGTTTATTAGCAATAAGTCGACAAATATATTCAATCGTAAACAACGCAGCTAAACTAAAATTTATGACTTCTAGCACATCACTTAATCGACCAGTTGCAGTAACTTCTAAAATCATTACAACAACACTGATGATAATTAAGAAAGGAATAATGATCGTATCAATTTTCGTCCACCAACTATCATTCTCACCATAAAAAACTTCCCACACACGTTCTGAAAACTTCATCGAAACACCAACTCCTTTTTAAAATAACTAATTTTATTTTACCATACTAGAACATTTTTTCCATTTTTTTTGCGCTAAAATGCCTTATAAAATCATGGGTTGACATTTCTTAATATTATGTGTGGTTTTTTTGAACATTTTAATGTTAAACACGTGGTTATTGTTATATTTGAAATTACACACAATCAAAGAATTGTAACATTCTTCAAAACGTTTATCAAAAAATATAATATCTAAAGTAATAACATCCGATATTTGATTGTATTCATCCATTGAACAGGAAGAAGGACGTATTTATAGATTTATAAAGTTTAAGATTTCTACTACAACACTCAGCAAATTTTATTCAAACTAAAAGGGCTTGCATCTGTACACTACAGATATCAGCCCTTAGTCATTATTTAATTTTTATACTATTCAAGTCAACTAGCAAGTTCATTTAAATTAATTAGCGCAAAGCATAATTTGCTATTGTATTCGAAATCTTTATTATATTGGTTTTTCCTACAAAAGAAAACTTAACTTTCCCAACAGCACTCACATATACTTCTAATTCTGCATCTATATCAAACATTCCTGCTGTTTCAATACTAAATGTTTGAATTTTAGAATACGGAATTGAAGTATAATCTTTTTTATTCCCTGTAATTCCTTGAACATTCATAGTGATAATTCTGTGTGATGTAAAAAAGACATAATCTCGTACCGTTTTATATGCACTTTCAACTACCTCATCACTTATCAACAATGGTGCTATTATACTACTCTCACTCACATTTGTTTCTTTTAGTCTTGCAAAAAAACCATTTTTATTAAAATCAATCATAAACATACTCCTATTCATCAGTAATGAAATTATTATATCACAGCCAACACTTTTTCAAAACACATTTATAAATTACTACAATAAAACTAACTTGGGC
>JBOFHN010000070.1:0-9619 GCA_051649665.1 Culicoidibacterales bacterium | reverse complement strand
CGAGATAAAACAGTGTGACAATTGGATCGGTATCAACAATAAGCATACGGTGTGCTTTTTTATTTTTCAATTTATCTTGTAAGAGTTGTGAATTGGCAATATGAACGAAATCTTTTGGTTGATAACAAGATTCGATGCTCCCTAGTTCTTCATTTGAATAGTACTTTCCATATTCCTCAGAATATGTAGTATGGAAAAAATCTGCTAATTTTTTCGCCATCGTTGTTTTACCACAACTTTCAATTCCAGTTAAAACGACTTTTTTGTTCATAAATCGCATGAATTCAGGGGCAATTAAGTTCGCTTCATAATCACCATAAGGATTTTTCTCGATATCACTCGCACTAATTTTTTTTGAGCTGAAGAGATTGATGTATTCGTTGTGGAGGAGTGTATTTCCGTATACTTCTTTACTATCGAAGATAACATCAATTTGTCCTGCTTTTGATAGAAGGAGTCGATCCCATTCAGGTGAAGGAGCAGGTGAATCGATAAGTTCTTGTGGGGATAGCACATGGATGGTGAACGGTGTGTCATATTTTTTTAATATTTCACCAATGGCAATCTTTGTTTCTAAAATTGAAGCATAGCGTTTAATATTTGCAACATCACATACGAAAATGTGGAGATGGTCAACTTTTCCCATCGCTTGAATCATCAGTTCTTTGTGGGCAACGTGAATAATACGAAATTTACCACAAATAGCACCATGTATCATAAATATTCTCCTCTTTTGAAAAAGCGATGCAATGCATCGCTTTAATATTAAAGTCCGTTAACGTAAGTAATTCCGTAACCACCAGGGCCAGAATTGTTTCCTAAAACCGCAGGTATGATAGTTTCGCGAATATGAAGATTCGGAAATTTATTTAAAATATATGCTTGAATATCATCAACAAAAGCTGGACGAGTTGAATCAGCATATCCTATATAAAGTGTTTGTGTTTGTTCTGTTAATTCGTCAAGTGCTGAATCAACCAATTGGAAAATTGCTTTTTTAGCTGTACGAATTCGATCGATTACTTCTGGTTTCCCTTCACGGAAGACGAGATTTGTTTTCATTTGAATGAGATTTCCAACAAGTGCTTTTGCACCACTTAAACGACCACTTTTTGCTAAATATGTCAATGTATCAATATATACATATAGACGTGAATGCTGGATGTGATTTTGAATTGTATCAACAATTGTTAAAAAATCAGTTCCAGATTGAGCAAGAGCAATTGCATGTTCAGCCAAAATCCATTCAAGTGGTCCAGTGTGTTCAGTGTCAATGACACGAATGTGTTCAGAATTTACCATTTCAGCAGCTTGAACAAATCCTGAATATGTTCCACTTAATTTACTTGATAGAGAAATGCAGAGAACATTTTCATATGATTCAAGTAATTCTGTAAGATGGTTTACGACTTCACCGATAACAGGTTGTGAGGTAATTGGGTGATTTGCATTTGCTTTGAGCATTTCGTAGAATTGCTCAGGTTTTAACTCAGTAATATCTGAAAAAGTTTCAGTACCGAATGTAATACTGAGTGGTTGAAGATAGATATCTTGATGTGCATCTAATAACTTTATATCAGCACCCGTGCTGTCAACGAGTACAGCAAGTGGTTTTTTATTCATAAAATCACGTCCTTATTATAATATGATAATTATATACTAAATAGTGTAAGAGTGCAACATAATAAAAAATGATGCAGAGCATCATTTTTTCAACTGTTTTGTATAGGGTTTGAGAATGAGTGCAATTGGAATAGCTGCAAATGTTGCTAAGACAATAAATGAACATCCAATTGCTTTAGTTTTTGCATAGGCAAGACCAAGATTGATAATATATGCATTGAATATGAAGTAAGATAAGGTGAAAATAATTCCTCCGCAGAAAATAGCGACGATGTATCGGAAAATGATATTTTTGGTGAATGGTGCTTGTTTAAATGCAATGTAACCAACGACAAGTCCAAAGAGTGAATATGAGACAATTGTTTTAGGTGCAGATGCAGGATTATAAAAAAAGATATCGAATAATCCCATTGATAAACCACCGATGAGTGCTCCTTCACTTGGTCCGAGTAAAAGTGCACTTGCAACAATGACAATTGGTCCGAGGTGAAAAAGACTGAGTGATGGCTGTACTTTAGTGAGAAGTGAAACGCTGAGTGCAAGAGCGGAGAGAACCGCAATCCGAGTAATTTTTTGGATTGATAAATGCATAAGAATAACTCCTTCATTTTGATACAATTATTAGTTGTATCATAGCATACTTAAAGCATATATACAATGAAAGAGATGAAAGGAAAAGAAAAATCTTGAACGAATATGCAATTTAAGATTTTTGAAAATGATTAAATAGTGGTTGGAGAATAAATGATGCGAATAATGCAACATAAATTTTAATGAAATCAAGGAGAAAAAAAGGAATCATACTCGTTATAAAAGTAGGAAGAGATATCTGTGTAAGAGCGTATAAATATAAATACCCGCTACCATAGAGGAAGAAAATTGCAATAATAGATGTAACAATGAGAGCACATATATATTTGGATTTACGTGTAGGTGAGATATAGTGCTTTATAGATGAAAGTAGGAGTGCATAAGGAATAAATCCAATAATAAAACCAAATGTTCCACTTGATAGTGCCATCACTCCATTTTTCCCACCTGTAAAAACAGGGAGGCCAATAAATCCGAGAAAAATATATAAACAGATAATACTGAGTGTTGTTTTCCAATCGACGATGAGTGCAATGAGTGCAACCATCAACGTTTGGAGACTAAAGGGGATTCCGTATATCAAAAAAGGTGGAGTAATGATAACGCTTATGACGATAAAAGCAGTTAAGATTGGGATTTGAATTAATTTAGTAGTAGACATGGGACCTCCAATATAAAATAGAACTTTTATTGTACATATGTTAGAAGGTCATCCGACCAAGGATGTTTTCCTGATGTGATTTCAGTATAGGAAAGCATGAGTGAATCAGCAAGTGTTGTGGATTCATTGTTTATAGGAATATTATCGAGTTTTGTGACACTAGCAATTCCAGCAGCACTTCCTGTCATGAAAATCTCATCGGCATTTTTTAAATCTTCTGGTTTCAAGTGGCATTCAACGACGGTTAGGTTATGGAGATCTCTAGCGATTTTTATAACGAGTTGACGTGTTAGACCATTGAGAGGAGAACAATCAAGAGATGGTGTGAAGAGTGTACCATCTTTGAATATAAAGATATTTGCAGCACTTGCTTCACTGACATTTCCGTGGATATCAAGTGCAATACCATCATCATAACCAGCTTCGCAAGCTTCCATTTTGATAAGGAGAGAATTAGTGTAGTTTGCAGCACATTTAGATTGCATCGGAATCGCATCGTTGCTTATGCGAGGGCGATTACTAATACAAGCGGACACACCGCCAGAGAAAAGACTTGTTAATTCCCAAGTTGTAATAAAAGCGTGATATTCAATTGTATCATTTGGCATAAGTGCATTCCAATTCATACCAAGATACATAACAGGACGAACATAAGCATCGCCAATTTGGTTTTCTCTTGTGACGTCGATAATCGCTTGTCGAATTTGTTCAAATGAAAAGTGCTGTGAAAAATCACGTTTATGTAGAAGTGGACTTTCAAACATCCGCTTTGTATGTTCATCCAGCATTAAAATAGCTGTCCCTTTATCCGTTTTATATGTTCGGATTCCTTCAAACCAGCTTGAAGCATAGTGAAGGGCATGTGTAAAAATTGGCGTTTGTGCTTCTTCAGGTTTTAACATTTTACCATCCATCCAAACAACGTTTCCATATTTCTCAAATTTATTCATTGATTCACCAACTTTCGTTTATTTCAAGGTAAATTATACAGGAAAAACATTTGTTTGTATACAATAAAGAAGATTAAAAACAACTAAAATAAGGGAATTTGTGATAAAATATAAGAAGAGATAGAAAGTGAGGGAGATATATTTGAAATTCAATACATATTTTCAAGAGTTAAAGCATTCGAAGGTAGGGATGTTTTTCAAGTATTTAGGTCCAGGATTTATTGTAACAGTTGGATTTATCGATCCAGGAAATTGGGCGGCCAACATAGGAGCAGGATCAGAATTTGGTTATACGTTATTATGGGTTGTTGCATTATCGACGATTATGCTTATTTTTTTGCAGTATAATGCAGCAAAACTGGGAATTATATCAGGACTTTGTCTTGCAGAGGCAAGTACGAAATTTTTCCCGCGACAAGTATCACGTCTGATTTTAGGGAGTGCATACTTAGCTTCGATATCAACTGCGATAGCAGAACTGCTAGGAGGAGCACTTGCACTAGAAATGTTATTTAAACTTCCCTTTAAAATAGGTGTTGTTTTAATCGCCATTTTAGTTGTCGTATTGATTTTTTCTAATCAGTATCGCCATATTGAAAGTTGGATTATTGGTTTTGTATCTATTATTGGATTTTCATTCTTATATGAACTGTTTGTTGTGAATGTAGATTGGGGTCAAGCGATAACAAGTACAATGAGCATCAATGTACCAAATAATTCTATTTTACTCATTATGAGTGTACTGGGTGCTGTTGTTATGCCACATAATTTATTTTTACATTCAGAATTTATTCAGAGTAGGGAATATGATGTGGAAAATCAAGAATTGCTAAAGAGTCAATTGAAATACGCGAAAACCGATACGCTTATATCGATGTTCATTGGTTTCTTAATCAATGCAGCAATCGTTATTTTAGCGGCGGCAGCTTTTCATTCTGCTGGTATTCAGGTGAGTGAATTATCACAAGCACAAAATTTATTAAATCCTATTTTAGGGAAAACGGCAGCGGGTGTTTTTGCATTGGCGTTATTGTTTGCTGGTATATCATCGTCAGTAACAGCGGGGATGTCTGGTGGGATTATTAGTTCTGGTTCTGTTTTAGAACGTTATAATGCAAATGATCGTCATACAACAGTCGGAATTCTAGGTGTAATTGTGAGTGCGACGTGTATTATCTTTTTTATTCATGATACATTTCAAGGTTTGATTCTCTCACAAGTTGTTCTTAGTGTCCAATTACCAATTACAATTATTACATTACTTGCTTTAACAGGATCAAGAAAAGTAATGGGCGATTTTGCAGATAGTAAATGGATGAAATGCATTCTCTTTTTCTTTGCTGGAATTGTGATTGTTTTAAATCTATTATTACTTATTCAATTATTTGTGTAAACCACTTTCAAAGTGGTTTTTTAATTTGATATAAAATACGCGAAGTTATTTTCATTGACATGTCCTGCAATATCATGTAAAATGAAAAACGGAATGATTCCGAAAAGGAGTAAATATGTTAAAGTTTAGCAATGTGTCTCATCAATATAAAGGTGAACATACATATACATTAAAAGATGCGACCTTCACATTGAAAAAGGGTTCGTATACATCGCTTGTTGGTCAAAATGGAAGTGGGAAATCAACACTTATTAAACTTGCACTCGGTTATGAAAATACACGAGTGGGAGATATTTGTTTATTTGATACACCAATTGAACAATTTAAAGAGTGGCACCGAATTGGTTATGTTCCTCAAAATAATCAGCGCTATAATCGAGGGATTCCAGCAACAGTTCAGGAAGTGATTGAGACGGGTTTACTCTGTCTTCATAAAAAGTTATCTAAAGCTGAAAAAACAGAACACGTAGGTCGTATTTTAGAACAATTAGGACTTGCAGGATTTGAGAAAAAAGTGATGCAGGATTTATCAGGTGGACAGCAACAACGCGTCTTTGTTGCTCGCGCGCTCGTCCATAATCCAGAACTGTTAATCTTTGATGAACCAACAGTAGGAATTGATAAAGAGAGTGTCAATCAATTTTATCAACTTGTTGGGGAATTGAATAAACAAGGAAAGACGATTATGCTTGTGAGTCATGATATTCATATTTTAAATGAAAATGTGACAGATGTAATTGCAATAGATCAAAACATTTCCTTTTCTGGAAGTAAACAAGATTATGAAATTTGGCATCATAATGCATGTCATGATTGTGGAGGTGAGCTGTAATGGAATACATTGAAGTATTATTATCAACTCCAAGTTTACAGTATGCGTTTATCGGCGCGTTATTAATTGGTATTATCGCCCCACTTTTTGGAACATTTGCGCTTACAAAAAGACTGGCACTCATTCCCGATACACTCGCCCACATCTCACTTGCAGGGATTGCTTGTGCTTGGTATTTAGAGAGCATCGGTATCGGAACTGATAAATTGGCATTTTCAATTATAGCACCGATTATCGGAGCAATTTTTATCGTTTATTTACGAAAAAGCTACAAGGACAATCAAGATATACCAATTGCGATATCACTTTCATTTGCACTTGGTTTGACAGCGATTTTTGTTGTTAAATCAAAACAAACAAATGATTTACAGTCGTATCTGTTTCGCTCAGTTGTATTGATGAATCAATTTGAACTCTTGATGCTTGGATTGATGACAATAGCAACGATCGTGTTTGTGAGTTTATTTTATTCAAAATTATTGGCATATGCATTTGATGAAGAATACATTCGTGTGCTCGGTTTGAAAAAGAATATGTTTGATATTATTTTCTTTGTTGCACTAGCTTTTGTTGTAAGTTTTACAATTCGTGTTGTTGGAGTGATGCTCGTTTCCGGAATTATGACATTGCCTGTTGCAATTGCTTTAAAGATGTCACGAAGCTTTAAACAAGTCATCGTCTATGCGATTATAATTGCACAGAGCGCGATTGCGATTGGAATGGCGACGTCATATTATTTGAATTTACCTGTAAGCGGAACGATTATTTTGATTTTAGTTGGCTTTTTCATTGCGATGAAATTTGTCCAATTGATTCGGAGGTAGAAATGATATTAGCAGAGTATATTGAGCGTACGAACATTCGCATGACTGAAAAACGCAAATTAATGCTTGAATTTTTCTATCGAGAAAAACGATATGCAAATGCAAAAGAAGTAAAAGAGTACCTCAAAAATGAATATGGACTTGAAGTAAGTAACGATTTTGTATATACAAATCTTCAATTGTTTGTTGAAAATAAATTACTTCAAGAGTTTATTGAAAATCAAGAACGCCAGTTCTTTTTTTCTGAGGTGAATGGTCACTATGCAATCTGTACAGTTTGTCACCGCGTAACACCGATTGAAATGGTGTGTCCAGTACATCAAATTGGCAATACATATGGAAAAGTTCAAAGCCACCGTTTTGAGATGTTTGTAATATGTCCGTTATGTTTAGCGTAGTAAATATTGAGGAGAAATAAAATGAAAAAAATTAAATTAATGATATATGCTGTAGTTACAATGATGATGCTCACAGCATGTACAGGAACGAAAAGCCAAACCGAGAAATTAGATGTAAAAGTCCAAGTTTGGGCGATGAAATATCTTGTTGAAGAAATAGGTAAGGAGAATGTGAATGTATCACTTGCTGTAACATCAGGAGATGCACATCACAAAGAACCAACACAAAAAGAAATTGCCGAATTATCAAAAAGCAGTCTCTTTTTCTATGTTGGTGCAGGAGATCTTGGTGTTGAAGCAGAAGAAATAATGAAAGCAACAGAAGGAAATAAAGAGAAGAACGTCAATCTCTTTTCTCATGTTGAAGCATTGGATAAAGGTACTGAAAAAGACCCACATGCATGGCTTTCACCGAAGCAAATGAAAATAATGTCGGCAACTGTTAAAGATAAATTAATTGAAAAAAAAGCCGATAAAAAAGCCGAGTTTGAGACAAATTACAATAATTTACAGAAGAAACTCACAGATCTTGATCAAGAAGTAACACAAATGTTTGCGAAAAAAACAAAAAATGAAATTCTCACAGAACACGCAGCATACGGATATTTAGCGCGTGATTATAACTTTGCACAACACGGATTAACAGAAGAACATCACCATGATGGTGAGAGTACTTCAAGTTCAAACGGTGAACATGCTGAGTTATCAGCATCTCAAGTTGAAACATTAAAAAAAGTAATCGTAGAAGAAAGATTCACAACTCTTTTTGCAGATAGTCAAAATCAAAGTGAGACAATTGAAAATTTAGCAAAAGAACTAAATGTGAAATTAGTAAAAGTATCCACACTTGAAACAGTATCTAAAGAAGAAGAGAAAAAAGACTATATCCAACATATCAAAGAAATAGCTGAGAAGTTTTCAAGCGAGTTGAAGTAATTAAATAACAAATAAAAAGATGTATTCCGTTGAAGGTTTACATCTTTTTGAATATATAAAAAATTAATTACGAAGTGAAATTCACATAATTATAATCAATAATTAATGTGTTCATAAAAAGGGAGTTGAACGCTGAAAAAGTGCATGCTATGATGAAGGAGAACTTTAAAAAATGAGATTTTATCTGTCTTAGACGATGAAATTATTGAAAGGATGTTTTTAATGAAAAAAAGAATCAAGTTTATCATACTTATAATGACGAATATTACTTTGCTTTTAGGATTTTCAATGTTTGGAAATGCGAAAGTTATCAATGTTGGAGCTGCAACTGAAAATAGTGATGTTGTACAACGAATGTTAAGAGAAATCAATCAATTCAGAAAAGTTTCAGGTTTGAAACCAGTTGTTTATAATGAAGCATACGCTCAGTTTGCTCAAGGGGTAGCAGAAAAAAATGCTAAAAATGGAACACTACAGCATTCTACCCTAAATGCGGGACTTGTTCCCGGAGATGTAACCGCTATGGAATCAATTTCAATGGGATATGGACCTGAAGAATCAATTTGGGCTTATATTAGTGATGATGCGACGACGATGGGACATTGTCATTCGTTACTTATGCCAGATAGATCCACGATGGGGATAGGGATGTCAAAATCATATGGTGCATTATTTGCATCATCTTCATCAGGGGATATGAGTGTTGCCAAAAAAGTATGTCAGCAATTAAATCAAAAATCACTAGCAGATGTGAGAGCATATATTTGGAATGCATCTTCACAATCAACAAACTTATCGGTTAATTATCGAGCTCACGTTCAAAATGTTGGATGGCAAGATTATGTAAAAGATGGTGCACTTGCAGGAACATCAGGACGTGGTTTACGTGTTGAGTCATTCCGTATGAAATTATCAAATCTTCCAGTACCGGGTGATATTAGTTATGCAACACATATTCAAAATATTGGATGGCAAGAAGCGCGTACGAATGACCAAATTTCAGGAACAACAGGACAGTCACTCCGAATGGAAGCGATGCGTATAAACTTAACAGGTGAAATCGCAAAACAATATGATGTATATTATCGTACGCATATTGAGAACTTCGGTTGGCTTGGATGGTCAAAAAATGGAGAAAATGCCGGAAGTGAAGGAAGAGGACTTCGAATGGAAGCAATTGAAGTACGCCTTGTAAAAAAAGGTGATACATCAATTAAAACTGGCAATGGATTTGTTGGGAAACCAAATAACCCAAGCGTAAATTATTCAGCACATGTTCAAAATATCGGATGGCAAAATTATGTAAATGATGGGCAAGTAGCGGGGACATTTGGACGTGGACTTCGCGTTGAGTCATTTCGTATGAATTTATCAAATCTTCCAGTATCTGGAGATATTAGCTATGCAACAC
>JBOFHN010000069.1:0-18933 GCA_051649665.1 Culicoidibacterales bacterium | reverse complement strand
TTCAACTCGGTACACTGTATCAGCGCACGCCACTGTACTGGTGCGATGTGAAATTAAAAAGACATATCCTTTGCAATGCTCGCGAATCACATGTAAAAATGCAGCTTCATTCAAGGAGTCAAGGTTGCTTGTTGGTTCGTCAAAGATATAACAATCAGCTTCTTTTAAAAGTGCTCGTGTTAATTCAAGACGTTGTAATTCTCCTGCTGAGAAAATCATATCTTCTTGATTAAATTTTGTATCCAATCCCATTGGTAAAGACATAATTCTCTCTATAATTCGACATTGTTTTGCTTTTTCCATTATCATTTCATCTGAAATATCAACGTTTCCTAACGTTAAATTTTCGCGCAATGTTTGATTGAAAAATTGTGGTACTTGTGGAATATAAGCAAAATGTTGTTGCACACTACGAGCATCTAATGTCGATAGTGCTTTATGATTCAGTAAAATTGTTCCTTGAGATGTATCATACCAACGCATAATCAGCTTCATAATCGTGCTTTTTCCTACACCTGATTCGCCGATAATACCAATAATTTCACGACGATTAAAAGCAACATTCATCTGTTCAAATATCACTTGCTCTCTACTACTATACGAAAAAGTGATGTTTTCCATTTGAATCTTTTCGATGTTCTCTGCGAATTGACGTCCTGTTTTAGTCTCTTCTTTAATATCTAATACTGAAAATACATGTCGTCCTGCATTGATAGCTCGTTTAAATCCAAGTGGTAAACGACTCAATTCTAAATACGGAGCAAATGATGTACTGAAAATAACAATTAATAATGTCGCATCGTATACACTTAATTGTTGCATCATAACTGCATTGAAAGAAAGACTAGAAACAAGCACAATAGATAAACCAATTACTAAAAATGTCGTGATTGTTTGAATTGTGCTTTTTCTTGTGATTTTTTTCTCGCACTGATTAACATATTGACTCTGATTATCAAGGTGCTCAAATTGAATTTCTTCTTTTTTAAATTGCAACAAATCACGCATTCCTCGTAAACTCTCTAAGAAAAGAGAGATGTAAGTTTGGCGAATTTCTGTTTGTTTTTCCAAAAGCGGCTGAAGTTGTTTAGCAAAGACATAAGGTAACAAAATAGCCAAAACAATGTACGTAAGTAACGCAACAACTGCTACCCATGGATATATAATAAAATAATAACTCAATAGTATACACGTGATAATGAGAGCGGTTGTAATTGGTGGCAATGTATGAGCAAAGAAGACTTCCATCGCTTCAATGTCTTCACCAATCATTTTTAATAATGCACCACTATCTTGCTTATCCATATGTGAAGGTGCAAGACGGCGTAATTTTTGAAATACAAGGCGACGAAAATCAGCTAATGTATGAAATGCAACGTAATGTCCAAAGTAATGTTCACCGTAACGAAAAAGTCCACGTAAAATTCCAAACACAATTAAAATGAGAAGTACCCACAATGATGGAAGCTGGCCTTCAAGCGCATTCCAGGCGATATATATGATAATCGTCGGGATTAAAATTGTCATTAAAAATCCACACACAGCAAATATAACAGCAATTCCAATATAAGGAATAAGGTGGCGTATACAATGCGTCATTTTTTTCACGACATTCCAATTTGTTAATTCAACTTGTTTATTCATATAAAATCACCTCCAAATCATTTTGTGTTTGTACAAGTTTAGTAAATTCTACATTTTCTTCAAATAGTTTTTTAGGAGTTCCAAGTGCAACTTGATGTCCTTTTCCAATAAACAATACTTGATTTGCTTGCATCACTTGTTTCATCTTATGTGAAATAAAGAGTACAATTGCATTTTTTGCAGTTAATTTAATATAATCTAATATCACTTGTTCATTTTCATTATCAATACTTGAAGTCATTTCATCAAATATATATATCTGTTTATTTGCCAAGAGCGCACGTGCGCAAATAATTTGTTGACGCTGCCCTGGTGAAAGGTGGTTTCCATTTTCACCAACAACTGTGTCAAGTCCATCTGGCAATAAATTGATGAATTGAAGTAAAGATTGTTCTAAAAGCCAGTGTTTAATTTCCTCTTTAGATAAGTTACAACCCATTATAAGGTTTTCATAAATACTCACATTAAATACATAATTATTAGGAGATACATACATTACGATATCTTGTATTTTCGCTGTACTCATTTGTTCAATATTTTGATCATTGAATAAAATAGCTCCTGATTTTAATTCACATCGCTTTTGAATCAGTTTTGCCAATGTTGTTTTACCAAGACCACTTTCTCCTGCGACTGCAAAAATATCGCCACGTTGAATTGTTGCACTCACATTTTCAAATATATTCACTCCATCATAATCAAATGATATATTTTTCAATTGAACACAATCAATTGTTTGTAGTCCACCTATATTTTCTTCTTTTTCTGTCATAAATGTTACGCTATCGAGAAAACGATATATTTGATCAGCCATCTTCGTATTCATCATTACTAAATGCATTCCATAACCCATCTCACGAATCGGGGCGAAAAATTCAGCAGCAATCAATACAAAGAAAATCACAGTGAACAATGATACACTTCCGTTTGCCAGGGAAGTTGCAACTGCAAATCCTGAAATTCCAACTCCAAGATACATAACACCATCCATATATCCAACCGACTCTAATTGAAAACGAAGCAATTGCATCGTTGATTGTCGAAACGCTTCCGCTTTTTCAATAAATGTTCGTTCATATCTTTCATCTGCACTATATGTATACAGCGTATTCAAACCTTTTAAATCGTCCATAAACAAGTTACCAACATCCATATAAGTTGTCCAATAATGTTGCATTATTTGTTTCGATCGTTTTTGCATTAAAATAATCGATACTGGAATCAATGGTAAACTCGCAATGAAAATCACACCACCAATTGGATATATCAAACTCACAAGCAACAAAATTGTTGCGCAATTAAAATATGCACGCAACGACATGGAAAGATAGTGCTGAAAATATGTATCAAGACTATCAATTCCCTGTGATGCAACAACGAGCACATCCGATGCCGATTGTTTACCGAAAGCTTCATTATTTTGCTGGAATGCATTAAAAAATTTCTTTTTTAAATTATTTCTCGCATATTGCGAAGCAACTCCTTGATATCGCAATGATATCCGAGATACCACATATCCTACGAGATTAAGTAAGACAAGTTGAATCATAAATTGAAATAAATCCACTTGTTTCCCTGTATATAAATGCGTTATATTCTGAGCGATAATATAAAATGATATAATACGCATGGCAAATTGAATCCATCCTAAAAATGCTGCTTTATATAAGTCAACTTTGTGCGGGCCAATTTCAGACTTTAAACGTTTCAGTAACGTTTTACGCTGCTCTCTCGTAATTTTTTTTATTTCTGACATGCCATTTTCGCTCCTTTGTTACCTATTTATTTCATATACACGTTCTCTCCCAAGTGTAATGCAAACATCCTCATTACACAAACAAAGTTATAATAAAAGTGCTTTTTATTGAAACCAGTCCAATTTAGAATAACAAAAAAGCCCTCTTAGGGCTTTAAAATATTACATCATTAATTACTTTAACTCAATAACTTCACTCGGAATCATCGCATGTCATTATTTTCAAATTCTTGTATCACCTTTGAACGAATAAGTGTTGTTGACAAACTTTTAGTCCGTTCTAAATATACAACGTCACATATATCTTTCAAGTCGTCAAACGTACCTTTCCAGTCATCCCCAATTACAAAAGTATCAATGGTGAATATCTATTCACTTTTCTCATTTTCCCCACTCCTTTATGATTGATAAAAACAATTCTTTATAATTTGCATCATAATATTGCTGATTTACTGCTGATTGATTGAGATTATCCCACTGAATAGCATATAAATCATTTACACTATCAACATATGTCAGCTGCATATTCATTGTTGAATCTGTATATAACCCTCTTAACAACTCATATTCTACTTTATCTACTTGAACAGATACAATCGGTTTCCCCGTAAGTGCAAAAGGATAAATAGCAGAACTATAGTCTGTCAGTAATACATCGGCATCTAAGTATAATCTATTTAAATCTGAAACATCATTCACATCAATAATATTCGTTCGTTTTCGTTTCGCTTTATCTTGAATTAAATAGTGGCTTCGTACGAGGAAAAGCGTAGATGGCTGTCTATCTGCTAGTGCTTCAATATCAATGCTTTGATAATCTGCATAACCTCGATTATCATATCCTGCTTTTTGTTCACGAAATGTTGGCATATACAAAACAACTGTTTTATATTTCGACTTCCACTCAGCATATTGATCCGATTTTGGTATTTGATTCATTAATACTACATCTGCTGGGTACATGCTTCGGATAAGATTTCCTTGATACCTAAATGCACGCACTAATTTCTCTTCCGCTTCCACGCTCGGCACCCATAAGTAATCCCACCTCATTACATCATTACTAAACTCAGATAAATATTCATCTTTTGTTTTATGATGAAATGTAATATGCTGTTGATCGTACACTAATTTCTTCCAAGGAATTCCATGCCACAGTTGAATAATACGTTGATGTTTTTTCTTTTTGAACACGTTTTGATGAATGCGAGAATTTGTAACAATAATAGAAGCTCGTGCCATCGTAGTTAAATATCGAAGCGATGGTTTTTTAATGATTTTTACTCCCGAAAGTTGTAATTCATCAATTGACAATGTCTCAGCACATACAAAATATTTAGAATAAGGAACGTCAATTGCCATAAGGTAAAGTATATTTAAATCAACTCGTTTTCCTAAGTACGATTCAAAAACAATTGTTTTTTTTAGTGGTAACAATCGAATTATTCGAACAATGATAGAAACAATAGATTTTTTTAACCGTTGCACAAAACACTCCTCCTAAACACTTTGAATCATTTTATATGTCTCTTGCGCATTCGAACCGTCCAAACAATCAACATTTGTTTGAAAGATTGCTTGATATTTTTCATCTTGATTTTTATTGTAAGCATGTACAATATATTGGGTAAGATTATCAGCTGTGTAGCAAATTTCGCCAAAAGCATTCGTTTCCTGGAGGAAATTTGGTGATCCATAATACTTTTCTGCTTCTTGCTTATCACCCCAAAAAAACACAATATTACTCCCTCCTGCAAATGCATAAAAAACAACTGATGAATAATCGGAAACAACAACTTGACTCCGCATTAAAACAGAATATATATCTCCATCATAAATCATATGTGAAAATGATTTGAACTGCTTTGGATACATTGTTTCAAGCATTGCTTTTGCCTTTGGATGAAGGATTAAATTTACTTTTTTCCCATTATAAAATGGATGTTCTTGTACTTGTTTGAAAAATTGGAAATAACGGGTTATATATGAATTTTCACCTTGCACACCATGTAAATCCCAAGGTCTCCATGTAAGTAAAAACGTAATTTCATCTTTAACAGCTTTCGTTTTTGGTCGCGTATAAAAATCTAAATTCGGAACCCCGGTGTGCCATAATTCATTATCACGATAAAGAGAATGTTTTAAAAAGAGTTGCCTTTCGCGCTCAGAACTCACAACAATATAATTTGGGGCAATTGGAACACGTTTGTTATAATAGCCACGGGCAAATAAATTTGTCGCAAGCGATACGCCGTGTTGTAAAAATATTTTTTGTTTACAAGTATAAATAACCTGTTTGATCAATTTTGAATTATCATATAAACGTCGTTGAATATGTGTTGGCAGGTCTGATGAAATCAATTTTCGCGCTCTAAAAATATGATAAAAAGCAGAAAAGGAATTTTTCTTTAAGATGCGTGGCCCATATTGTTTCTTTAATGCCTGATAGTTTGAAGCTGTTTTACTCAACACATAATAAGCCACTTCATCTTTTTGCTTCATTGCATATTGAAACATATAAAATCCTGATTCATTTGCACCATGACAAAATTTTTCAAAATAAATATCATATTTTTTATTTTCAATCTGAAATTTAGCGCATATATACGCACATTTTTCCACAAATTTTATCCACCAAGACAACTGTGTCGTATGAACTAAAACAATTTGACCATATACTGATTTCCGAATAAACATACATTCTTTTTTAGCGAGTTTAAAGTCACGTGTTGCAAATAAATAATGTCGGCGATTATAATTTTCTTTTCCACTATATTTTAAATGATAAGAATATGGAACTTGATTAAGCGTCGTTTTAAGATACAGTGGTACATTTACTTCACTTGTTTGCACATATAAATCAGATAGCTGTTTTTTCTTAATTGTAAAATAGCCAAACTGAAATAAAATAGGTAATTTCCCTTTTTTACCAACAAATTTTTGTCGCATGTGTTTTGGAAAAAGAAAATGTATTTTACGTTCGAGCGATTTATTATAACCGACTTGAGCAAGAACATCTCCTGTATCTTGATAAACAACAAAAAAGCCAAAGAAAATAAGTGTTTGAAAGATCACCATATGAAATAAACGGAAGCGTGGCTTTAAATCAATCACCGCTAAATAGTCGTATATTTTTGTGTTTGGCATAGCCTTAACAACTATGAATGACATCCTTCCATAAATATCGAGATAAAAAACGAGTAAATCAGAATCAAAGCGATGCACTTGAATAATTTGAATTTGATTTGTCTGTTTCTGTGTTACTACCTGACCTGATAAATTATAGACAAAATATTTTCGATTTCTTTTTCGAATATTTTGAAATCGTGTATAGATTTGTCGATTCCCACGAAAATCTTGATAATTTTCATTAAAATACACACCATCTTGCTGGATGTTATAAATCATCACTTACTCCAACTTTCACATCAATTGGAACAATATATTCTGGTAGTTGCTCATTTTCAAATATATGTGTAGGAATTCCCTTTACACTTACAGAATATTCACCATGATTTTGGCGTTTCAAATTCAAATAACACTGTTTGAGCGTGAAATTATTTTCTTTCATGTATGAAAGCAGGTATTCAGTATCATCATCAATCAAACCAAGCAACATTTCAACTCGCTTTTCTTGTTTTTTTAGTGCTTCTAAAACTGCCGTTGTAAACAATGAAGTTTGAGCACTTCCCCTCATTAAAAAATGATATTGAATAAACATGCTTTCATTCGATGCATATCGCTGATATCGTTTTATTGGTCGCACTATTGGATACGTCAAAATGACCCTGTTTAAATTAGGAAAATACTGCCCAACTAAAGCTGCCCCATACGCCCCCTTAGAATTTCCATAAAAAGAGACTGTCGTTTCTTCAATTTTTTCTTCGATGAATACTTGATTAATCGCCCTCGCAACCAAGTCGTCAATACGGACTTTGTTATTGTATAAATACCATCCAAAACACATATTAAAATTATCTTCGACAAATATTTTATTTACCGTCCCAAATTCTTTGAAAAATTGATATTTCCCATGTACGTTGTCAACAAAATATTTATATTCGCCATATGATACAAGTCCTAATTTATATTTATAAAACATCTCTTTGTTATATGCTTCAATACCAACAGATTGAAAAATAACAATGGTTTGATCCGCATTATTGTTTTCATAAGAAACATTTACATAGTGAATCTTTTCTTCTTTTGTATATTTAAATCGATACTTTTTCATTGTTTTCTCCTTAAATCAAACCTAATTCCTCACAGATGATATAGTCAAGTGTATGTTGTTTTTGATCGTATGTAACTGTTATTGCATTTTTATTTTGAAGGAATTGGAGTTCTGCTTGTAAATACTTCAATTGAGCATCTTCTGTTTGAAATAGATGCATGGTATCTAAGTTGTGAAAATAAAATTGTTTATTAACAAAATCAAATCGCGTTAATAAAATAGATTCGTTAGTATGAAACACAATCCTTTTCACTTTTGCTTTTTTAGCAATACGAGAATGTAAAATAGATAAATTTTCTTCATTATATACGGTTGCCGAGGCTATTTTGAGATAGAGCGAATCATTTGCTAATTGTTGTGGGAAGTCATTGATAATATAAAGTGTTTCTGACTTTCCAGATTTTTGATACTCCAATGTATACTTCACTTTGTTGTTCTTATTAATTACAACGTAATCAAACATCCCTTGTGGCTGATTAAAATCTAAGTTGTTTGGAAATGTATGAAATTGGCTTTGTTCCAGTGGGTAATCTATTTTTGCTTTATACACTTCTCCACTTCTATTTAGCATATAGAGAACACATGTTTTTACTGGTTTAGAAAAATCATAATCAAGATCAATATATTCATCTTCTTTCGCAATAAAATACGCTGTATTTTCTATTCGTGTAATGTTTTGTAATAACATCAATCGCTTATCTTCATCCTGAAATCCAAGATACATATTTACATCCATCTGACATGTTTTTAGCATTGGTATTTCACATTTGGCATATAAACGGTTATCTTCTCGATAAAATTCGAAGTTTGTATAGTCTAAGGGTTTCACTTCATTTGACTGTTCTACCAATCGTGTCACAAGATGCTCAATAGTTATCATCGCTTTATTTGTAATCGCACCATGTGCCCCAGCAATCCGATATTTTCTAAAAGACGTTGTCCCTGTAAGCATATTGGTAATACCGTAATTGCTCAATTCATCATTATCTGTATAAAGAAAATTAACACTCGCATTCTGCTCAATATATCTTTTCAACAATTCTCTGGTATTGTCTTGTATATTTTTATATACATGGAACAAATTATTACGAAAAAATGGTTTTGATTGAAAATAATAGAGTAAATGAAGTTGAGCTGCTGATATGATTAAATGTCCTTTTGTGAAATTTTCAAAATACCGTAATGCGATATTCCCTCCTTTTGAAGCACCAAAGAAAATCAAATCTTCCTCTTGTAATTGATATTGAGTTAATAATTTTTGGATCATACGACAAAATCGTGGATAAAGTGCTTCCCCAAAATCAGTTTCCAGCATATAATTTCCTGCACTATAATAGCGATCTTGCATTGCTACAATAAGCATGTTATCCATGATAATTTGATTTGTTGAAAATGATGTCATTGATGAAATAGCATAGCTAATTCGAGTTGTTGAAGGTCCAAAACCTGGAAATGTAACCAATATTTTCCTTGGATTTATTTCATTCCCATGTTTTGCAAAATATAGCCCATCTTCTTCCTTAACTTTATACTTTAAATCATATTCATCTTGTTCTGATGTTGAAAATTGAGTTTCTGAAATATCAATTGCGTATTCTATACTCATATCATTTAATTGATAATCAAGTACATTATTATCTGGCACAATAATATTTCGATATTCAATCGGATAACCATTTGGACCACGTTCAATTTCAATCCCCCAAATTAATTTGCCACGATTGAATAATTTAATTCTTTTTCCATAATAATTTTCGTTATTGGGAATACTAATTTTAAGATAATAATGATTTGCATTTCTTTTTTCCGCTATTTTTTCCATTGTTTCTACCTCATCACTTTTCTTTAAAAACATATTTTAACTCCACATTATATTTTTACAATTTCATTCCAGATACTTTCACAAATATAATCTCTATGTACACCTGCAAAAAAGTCATTTTTTCTTTTTGCATATATTTCATCTTCAATTAAAAAGTTCCCTGTTGTAATATAGTGGATCATTTTTTCTTCTTCCTCAAATACTGGACCTAACCCATCTTCATAACGAACACGTTCTTTAAACACTTGTACTTTAAAAATTTCATCTTTATCAAATTGATAATATGCAATCGGTGTTTCTATGTATGCAGCATCAAGTACAACCGAACTATAATCAGTAAATACGAATTGACTTCCTGTAATAAGTTCATTATATGACAAATCAGTAAACACGATATTTTCTGTTTCAGGAAAAAGCGAGATTCTATTTGCAAAATTCGGATGCATTTTTATATATATCTTTTGGTTTGTATTTTCTAAGTATGCATTCAATTCTGTATTTTGAATCATATTTACAATGCTTTTATAATACTTGCTTCGTTTAAACTGTTGTTCCGTCACTTTCATCAAACTAAAACGCCACGTTGGAAGAAATGAAATTATACCGGTGCTTTCTTTTTTCACTAAATTGTCCAAGCGAGGAATTCCTGTATTGCGCGTTTCAAGTGGGAGCAATTCTTTCACATATTGATACTCTTTTTCTCCCGTTGTAATAAAGAGATCTACTGGCTTTGACAAAATCCAATCTGTCATATCATTCAGCATAATACCATGTTGTAAATAAACAAATCGTGAATTTTTAAATGATTTTTGAACATCGTGAATTTTTTGGCTGAAACTATATGCTTGCGAGGAAATAAAGACATCACAATTTTTAAAATACTGTTGGAAAGCTGGCGATTTATAATCAATTAAGTTAAAGCCTTCTTTTTTCAGTCGGTACCAATCTTGAGAATTCCGATCTAAAACAAAATATGCATGTTTATATTGCTTTTGGTTCTGCATCATATATCGATAAAGATGTTCTGCATTATCATCAGCTTTCATTGTTCTATCCATAAATAAAAACAATGACTGCTCATTTAACGGAGTATAAAAATCCACTTGCGAAAATTCTTTATATGTTGTGATCTTATTCGTAGAAATTTTTTCATAAAGTCGATATATGTATATTTTTTTATCGCCAAAGTTCATTTCATACATGTATACTGGTGTTTCTTCTTTTAAGACTAAGGCTTCCAAACTAATTGTAATATATATGTTGTGTGTTAATGTCGTCTTAAATAAATATTTTTGTACTTGCCCTGTTATAAAGCATTTTAAAATATAATAATCTAATTCATTTGCTGGCGTAATATATTTTTCAAATTTTAAAATATCCATTGTTGCGATTGAATCTTGTATTGCATTATTGATTGTCCCGTGCATTACATCCCGGTGCAAACGAAAAAATCGAGTATTTAAAATAAGTTCATTGAAAAACAAACTATCCGCAGCAGTATTAATCGGCATATCAAGTGTTTGAAACGTATCAAGTGTAAAGCGACCAAAATACCCACTATCTTTTACTTCGGCATTTGAAATAATATATGTAGGCAATAAAAATATTTTTTGAATATTATACATTTTTAAAAAATTGATGAGTGTACTCATCCCATATGGTGTCTGATTCAGAACAGAGAGTAAAAAATGACGATTATATACCACACCGTACATCGTATTTTCCATTCGTAAAAGACTTCTCTGTGTTTCTATTGGTTTCATATCTTTTATGATTTTGGCACCTTCCTGTATTGTCTTTACAGTTGGAATTACAGAATACCAAATTGATTTCCCATCAAGTGCTTTTATCAATGCTCGAACAAATTGAATATCAACTTGTTGTGAACTATTCAGTACAACAACATATTCTGAATTTGCTAATTCAATAATTGAATCGATACTTTCCTTTGACATTGATAAATACGAATTGACCTGCTTATTCATATTACTGCAAAGAACAATGTCAATAAATGCTGTATACTTAAGTAATTGTCGTTCTATACTTGTTTTCAATTCGTGTGCATCATCACTATGATCAATAATAACTGTTAGTAATTTATCCACTTCTATCCGCCTCATTTCTACCTATACATAATCAATAAATCGTGCTCTAAATTTTATATGGAGATGGCACCCAATAATAAGAAAAAAGAATGTTATACACCAAAAAACAACTGTCGGCATCCAATTTTCAAAGAAGAATTGCTTTGATAAAAATGTATCTCTAAATCCTTGAACCATATAGTAAAATGGATTTAAATGTAAAATATTTTTCACCCATTCAGGAAAATACATACCATCAATATAAATAAATACACCCGATAAATACATCATTACGCGCATCATTGATTGAATCGTTAAGTGATAATCATGGACAAGTGTTGAAATTGTTGCATTAAATAATCCAAAAGAAAACAAAAACATCCAAATTGCAATAAAATAATAAATAAATTGCCACCAATACACTGATGGTTGCACGCCTGTAAATAACCCATATAAAACTGCGAGCATAAGCATTAACAAAAATGAATACATATTTGTAACAATAGCTGTATTAGGTAAAATACTAACAGGAAATTTCATCTTCGATACAGTCCCAATCTTACTATATATTGACTTTGAGGCTCCAACTACCGAAGAACTAATAAAAAGCCATGGAATAACCCCAACAAGCATCCAAAATAAAAATGGGACTCCTTGGGTATTTCCGGCACGTAAACCGACACCAAAAACAAAATAAAAAATAAGAATTTGTGTGAGCGGATTTAAAAATTCCCAAATAATACCTAAATAATGATTTTGATACGTTGCTCTACTTTCATATCGTGAAAGACGAAACATTAATTTAATATTTGGCACTTGTTCTAATATTATTTGATAAACATTTTTCACAACAATCCTCCTTTACATATGTTCTGTTATATATGCGATGAATTTTCGCTTCGCTTCACCTTTATTGTACCGATTCCAATGTTCATTAAAGCGTTGTGTATCCAATTGTAATCCAGACTGTATTTTTCCATATAAATCTTCGACTGTATGTACTTGACACTCTTCAGACCAATTATAAAACCACTCTTGTAATCCTACTGTTTTTTCAAATGATTCAGCATCATTTACATATGAAAAAGCTGTCTTTTTTCCCATCAATGCATAGTTAAAAATCATTGATGAATAATCTGTTACTAAACAATCAGAAATCACCAAAAAATCAAATTTATGTTTTCCACTTTGAACAGGTATAACTCGCTTGTCAGCTTTAAAATAATTTCGCTGACTCACATGCGTTTGAACAATAATGTACCACTCTTCACCAAGCATCTGCGAAAGTTGATTAACATCTAAAGCATGAAAAGTAAAATTTTTAGGTCGAAATGTTGGCATATAGGTAAGAATTTTTTTATTTTCCAATTGCGGATACTCCGCATAAATCATTGTTTTCATCTGATCGACGTACAACCTATCACAATACTTATCTGCACTTAAATCACCAAAATAAAGAAATTCAGCATCCGTTGCTAAATAACTACGTTGAAAAATATCTTTCATCGCTTCTGATGCAACAACAAAGACGTCAAAACGTTTATACACTTTTTTTATTCGCCATAATGATGGCTTTGTTCTCTTTGCTGTATCTGGACTTTCTAAACCAAACTTCTTAATCGCACCTGTCGCATGCCATATTTGAATAATTTTCGTATCTTTTTTCTTCACAAAACCAGCTAAAAAAGCTTGATAATTATCAACAACAATACATTTACTCACAATGAGTTTGGGAATAATTCTAAAAAATGAAAAATTATATTCTATTGGCTGAACAACAACATTCAAACCTGTAAATTCACTCTGTTTTATTTTTACTTTTTTAAATGTGTATATATAGATGCGTACATCAGGATTCAAATCGGAAAATTCATGAATAAGCGATGTATCAAATGATGGAATTGACAAAACAAAAGCGATTTGTCGTTTCATTTTTTGCAATCGACATAATGATGTCATCATATATATACACATAACAAAACTATTTTTAATAAATTCGTTCAAATAACACCATCCATCATATACATTTTTATATTAAAATTTCTTTATCGCATTCAAATTATTTGATATAAAATCATCATTTACCAAAGTTTTTCCATTTGTATTTATTACATAATAAATACTTATCACAATCGTCATTCCAAAGAGCAGAGCCAGTATGATTTTTGTAAATCGCGTCATCTTTGCCTCACTTTTACGTTCAAATAAATCATTGACTTGCTTATCAATTTTTTTTACAATCATCCGCTTTTTCGGTGCTAATTCTACTTTTGAATCAACAAGACTTTTCTTATATGATTGTAAATCAAATACACGTTGTTCTCTTTTTTGTTCAGTTTGATATTCTTTTTTCTCACGCTCACTTCGAGCATTAAATTCTTTTATAAACGTACGATATTCGTCTAATACTTCCTTCGTTTCTCCAACGCACTTCATTTCGCCATAATGCATCCAAATTGCACGATCACACAATTGTTGAATTTGAGCAGTACTGTGACTGACGACAATTATCGTCTTACCTTCTGCTTTTAACTCATTGATTTTTATAGCGCACTTATCTGCAAACGTCTGATCTCCAACAGACAATGCTTCATCAATCACAAATACATCTGGATTAGAGTATACTTCCACACCAAATCCTAATCGAGATTTCATCCCCGAAGAATAACTCTTCAGTGGTTGATCAATAAATTCACCAATATCAGCAAAATCAATAATTTGAGGAGTAACTTCTTTAATATACGAAGCTTTTTTTCCAAGCAGTAACAGACGCATATGAATATTTTCACGTCCTGTAAGTGCTGGTTTAAATCCAGCTCCAATTGCTAAAATAGAAGCTTCACCTTGTACAGTCACACTCCCTGTTGTTGGTGGAATAACACCTGCAATAATATTGGAGAGTGTTGATTTACCCGATCCGTTCAAACCAATGATACCAATACATTCACCTTCATGAATATTTAAGTCGACTCCTCTGAGAGCCCAGAAAGTAGGAATATTTTTACGCCAAAAAGCAAATAGTGATTTGATTTTATCTGATTTTCGTTTATATAAATCAAATTCTTTTGTAACATGTTGTAATACAATTTTTTCGTTTCTTTTTGACATACGTTCACTTCCTTTGTTGCATTATAGCATATATAATATCTGTGTGTTTCACCAAATTTTTCGTTTGATGTTTTATTGACATTTTTATTACTTAAAAGGTCATTTTGTGAAAATTGGAATACAATAATTGTAGCAAAATACATTATAGATAATCGTGGGATTGTTGAGTGAAACTATGGGTAATAAAAAAACTCTCTTTCGAGAGTTTTCATTATTTTTCATCTTGAATATGGTGAAATTGCATCAGCAAATCCAATTTCCTTTGCAATTCTCTAATTTCAAGTTCCGCTTTTTTATTTACTTCAAAATCAAGTTCCGCTCTTGCACGATCACGAGCCTCTTGTCGATTTTGACTCATCATAATAATTGGTGCTTGAATTGAAGCAAGCATTGAAAGAAAAAGATTTAATAATATAAATGGATATGGATCAAATGCACTATTTTGTAGTAGCCATACATTCAGTATCACCCAAAATGTAATAAATATAATGAATGAAATTAAAAATGACCAACTCCCACCAAACGATGCAAGACGGTCTGCTGCTCTTTCACCAAATGAATTACCTGCATCATTCATTACTTCTGATTTATTATTTACCTGGTTCATAATATGCACTTCCTTTTATCTATAATAAGTAATTTTAGCACATTTTTTACATATCTCCCAAATGTCATTTTACAATAAAAAACAGCCCTCTTTCGAGGACTGGTTAATTACTTAGTGGAGTGAGGACACTATGTTTTATACTAATTACTCATATAATATAATTCTGTCTGTAAAATATGAGTTTCTGTCTTTAATGGACTTCCATATCTATCCGAGAAATTTTGTTGATTACATCTTTTAACAGAGAACAAACTCCTTAAACACATTTTAAATAGATAACAAAACTATTATTTCGCTGATTTATATGTCATTTTCCCATTTTCTACTGTAATCTGGGCTACTGTATATTCTTTTTTATCTTCAATTTCTTTTTTTGATTGGTAAAAATTGAAAACAATTTTTTCCCCCTTAATATTTTGATTGCTCACAATATCCTCTAGTTCTTTTTGTGAGAAATTTTTTGATAATACGACAGACATAATCATTGTGTTCCCATCAATACGCATACCTTCTTCCTCATAACCAACAGCAGTCGGTTTATCGCCAGCACTAAATGTTGATTGTGTAGAATTCGTTGTTTCACTTTTTGTATTTGTACATCCTACAAGTGTTAACACACTTAACATAATTGTTAAAATAATACTGATTTTTTTCATGCTTCTACCTCCTATAGTTCTATAATTCTATCACACCAATTCGCAACATATGAATCATGTGTAACTATAATAATCGTTTTACCTTCACGATTTAATTGATCTAAATGTTCTAAAACACGATCTCGATTTTTAACATCTAAACTCCCTGTTGGTTCATCAGCAAGTACAATATCACACGGTTTTAGCATCAATCTTGCTAATGCAACACGTTGCTGTTCTCCACCTGACAAATTATATACTTTTTTATTTTCATAATTTTCAAGTCCAACATTTTTTAATACCTTTGCTATTTTTTCTTTCGCTATATACCGAAAAGCTTTCGAATGTATAGCAACTTTAAAATTTTGCATCACCGTTTCATTATCAAGTAATGCAAAATTTTGAAATAAATATCCTATGTGATCACGATATAAAACTCTACTCTGTTTACTGTTTACTTTTACATTTTCAAATCCACATAAATCAATTGTTCCCGATGTTGGTTTTTCAATCAAACCAATAATATTTAATAATGTCGTCTTCCCTCTACCACTTTCACCAATAATCGCTACCTTTTCACCTTGATCAATCTCAAATGATAATTCTGTTAATACCATTTTATTTCCAAAAGATTTTGTAACATTATTCACTCGTAACATCTGGCACCTCCTACTCATTCTTTAAAATTGTTGCAATCGCTTTGTGTTCCTGAACTCTTGTAACAATAAGTAATATCATCAATTCAGCTCCTATAATCATCGAAATAGTTAACCAGAATATTACATTATATGTTTGTTCGTGCACATTAAAAAGAACATTTTCAATTGGGAAAAACAACTTAAATAAAAATCCAACGATCCAACTCCACACAATTAAATCAACTGTTTTACCATATCTTTTATACCACGTATTACCTGCAAATTTTTCTAATGCGATTTTCTTCTTATATTCTTCAATATATAAAAGAACAATAACAACTGATAATAAAATTGACGCAATCAAAAAACTACACAAATCAATAAATGCACTTTGTAATTTGATTTTCCCTTGAGCAATTACATCTTCGTACCCGCTTGAAACACCCACAAGTGTCAACTTCTTCACCTGCATTAATCTTGTAATTTGTTGAACATCATCCGGAGTTAAGCAATTGTTTTGTACTCTAATTGGATCAAGAAATCCGTCAGAACTCAAAATTTTTGTAATCCCTAAATCTTCATTTGCTTTTTGACTAAAATTCATAAATACAGGATACTTAAGTATGTTCTTAGGAACATTAGCTAGAAACGGATTTGGCATAACTGCTTCAAGTTCACCTTCATAATATATAAATTGAATATCGTAATTTTGGCACTTAAATAAATCAGAGACCACTAGCATATTGCATAATTGAATTTTATCTTTCCGAAATGTTTCTATTTTTTCTTTATCTTTACTTGAAGCGATAACTTTGATTTGCGGATCATTTTCATTCACAAGATACTTTTCTTTATTTGAATCAGTAACCATTTGAGAAATATAATTATTATTAACTGGAAAACTTTTATTCTCAACAATATTGGTCAAAGTGTTGGATGATATTTTTCCATTCCTGATTGATTCTAAAATACCACTTAAATAGCTACTATCAAAATAAATAGCATTTGCTCTATTCAGTATCGGATATATTTCTTTCTCATACAATTTTCCTGTCATGGTTTCAATTCGTAAGTCTTCACCGTAATTTATCGCTTTGTAATTACCAAGTTGCTCATAAACTTTCATTGCATTCACATCATCTATAGCTGTTTGTGCACGTAAACCAAAACTAACTGCAAGTGATAATGTCAAGATACTGATGATAAATTTATAAATTGTAAGTCCGCTTGATAGAAAACTTTTAGGAAGTTTATTTTTTATAGCTTCGCGCACATTAAAAAACTCTACTGCACAATATGTTATCGTACTCATTAAAAATAATACAATACTTAGAATTATTATAAATTCTAGATACACACTAAATGCTTCAACCATGTAACTTCTAAACAGTAAGTATCGATAGCCAACGCTGACACAGAATAAAATCGTTATTATTTTTATATAATCTAACATATAACCTTGTATCATTCGTTGAATTAATCGGTAACCATGAATTTTTTGAATAGCAACACTTTTTGTTCGATAAATAATACGAACAATACTCATAATTAAAATAAGTGAAGAAAGTAATACAACAACCTGATAAGACATCGGATTTGTTATTGCAGTTTGAAGTGGTATAACTTGCTTCGCTATCAAATCGTTTACTTGTGCTATTTGAATAGTTTCTTCATAATCACCTGATAAAATTACTGATATTACTTGTTGTTCTTTCATAACATTATACAACTTATCAATCGGTATAACATTATAGTTTGTACTCAAATTATTTAATTGAGGGATCAGTTTCTGTTCTTGAATATTACTTGTATATAAATCAAATACTGTATCTCCATGATAATAATCGTACGATACAATAACATCATTTTCTTTAGCAAGTAACGTAAGTTCTTTTAATTTTTTGATTCTTTCATCAGAATTATTTCCTTTGAGTTCTACAAGAGCTTCTGTTCGCTTATTAATAACACTATGTTTTATTAAATTTCCCTGAGAAATAGCTGCATTATTTAAAAATAAAAAGGCAATTAATATCGAAAATAAAATAACAATACCTGTTCCTAGTTTTTTCATTTTATTCCCCTTTCAATATGCACAATATATTTATTATACATATTGAGAGGGAAATCCCCTCTCAATATTAATTCCATCCAAATCCCCAATATTGATGTGATCCTCCGTATGAATTTGAATATGAAGTTCCACCTGCTCCTGCATATGTAGTTCTTTGGCTACCTGATGTTCTTTTTGTATAGCTAAAATGGTTTCTGGCTGAATCATACATATGACCGTATGTTTCATTGCTACCATACTGACCTCCCCAAGCTTCACTTCGTGCACTAACAGAGGCTGGCTGAATTCCAAACATCCCAAAAGCTGTTGTTGCTAATGCAACACCTACAACATA
>JBOFHN010000068.1:0-5903 GCA_051649665.1 Culicoidibacterales bacterium | reverse complement strand
GTGTTGCATAGCTAATATCTCCAGATACTGGAAGATTTGATAAATTCATACGAAATGACTCAACGCGAAGTCCACGTCCAAATGTCCCCGCTACTTGCCCATCATTTACATAATTTTGCCATCCGATATTTTGAACATGCGCTGAATAATTTACGCTTGGGTTATTTGGTTTTCCAACAAATCCATTGCCAGTTTTAATTGATGTATCACCTTTTTTCACAAGGCGTACTTCAATTGCTTCCATTCGAAGTCCTCTTCCTTCACTTCCGGCATTTTCTCCATTTTTTGACCATCCAAGCCAACCAAAGTTCTCAATATGCGTACGATAATATACATCATATTGTTTTTCAAGTTCGCCTGTTAAGTTTATATGCATAGCTTCCATACGAAGCGATTGTCCTGTTGTTCCTGAAATTTGATTACTTGATCGGGGGGCTTGCCATCCTATATTTTGAACATGCGTTGCATAGTTAATATCTCCCGATACTGGGAGATTTGACACTTTCATACGGAATGACTCAATACGCAACCCTCGTCCTGCTGTTCCTGCCAATACTCCATCTTTTACACAATCTTGCCAACCAATACTCTGAACATGTGCTTGATAAGATATGCTAGGAATATTAGTTTTCTCTATTTGTTGATGATTGGGAATCATTATTTGATTTTGTGTAAACCACTTATCTGAGAGTGAATTATTTGAATCATTTCCATTTAAATAACGTGTAACTACAAATACACTCTCTCCTTTCATATCATCAGTAATCGGGATTTCAACATTAAATCCACTCGTTTTAGCTGATAAAAGATAAGGATATACTCCTAATACGTCGTTTCGGATACTATTAGTAATTGGTAATCTTTTTATTTCTTTCCCTGTTACTGCATTCATAACAAACATATATCGGGGTGTTTTATCAGTAGCTAATTCAGTCGCATGCCACCCTCTCACTTTTAACTTGTTTTCAGCAACCACTAATTCATCTATATATCCCACATTTGCAATTTTAACATTATATGACCCTATGCCATTGCAATTATATTGGTAAATGTCGCGTGTGTTTTGTCGTCTTTTTTCTTGTGATTTTGTACTAGATTTTTCGTAGCGATACAATACAGCATCTGATGTTTCTTCAAGTGAGTTCATTGCATTTAATTCTATTTGCGACACATACGCAGAAGTAGGGCTCATCTCATACTTCACGAAATCTAATTGTTCATATAAATTAGGAATATTTCCTCTTAGACTCGATTCATTACTAAATACACCATTTTTGAAACTATCATTAAAAGTTGCAGTATAGTGCTTACCAGTTTTTGAATTCACATAATTAATTAATTGGATCCATCTACCACTTCCAAGACCACCTAATCCACTTCCATCACCCCACTGGGCAAGTCCCCAACCAGGGCCAAATCCATTATTGTCAGGATCTAATTTATCGGCCTTCTCTTTTCCTAATGAATACGTGTTATGATCTCCTATTCGCTCCCGAACATAGGGATTTATATTACTTTCATGTCTAAAATTACCCAAAATCCCTGCTGCTGCATATTTACTATAACCTAAATTTTCAATTAAATATCGGCATGCATTACTCGTTTCCAAATCACTGTTCCACCAAGATCCAGTTGCTTCAATATTTACACCAGTTTGGGTTACACCAAAACAAATAAATACAAACATTAAAAACACTAACTTTTTTTTCATTTGACACTCCTTCGCGTTCATTATTTAAAACAGATTTTCCACCCTTTTAATTACCAATAATTATCTTCTTATCTACACATCAATTTCCAACGAATCAAATGTATTATAATATAACCGGATTTTATCTATATCTTTAAAATTCTATCAAATGTATTCTACCACATCTACTCCACACATTCAAATTTAATTTTCATACTTCCAAAAATAAATATAAATATGTTTGCGACAAAAAAACCCACTTACGTGGGTGCCCTTAGATCATTTTCATTCTTTTTTCTAATCTTCTAAAAATTCAAATGCATCAGCTTTAAGCTCTTGCGTTTGTTTTAATTCTCCATTTCCTTTTTGTGTAATAAATGTGACACGCTCTGTTATCACTTCTGTTACATAAATTCTTTTTCCTTCTTTATCTTCATAATGGCGTGTTTGTAAGCGCCCCTTAATCGCTATCAATTCACCTTTCTCACAATGATCTACAGTTGACTTTGCAATTCCCTCCCAAAGTGTACACTGGACAAAATCAGTATCGTATGTTCCATGTACATTCTTATAGGCTCTTGGAACAGCAAGCGCAATATTGGTCACTGCTTTCCCCGTTGTAGTTTGCCTGATTTCAGGCGCATTTGCTATTCTTCCTATCAAAACAACTTGATTTAGCAATCATTTTCCTCCCTTTTTTCTCTAAGAGCAGTTATATTTTACATTATTTTATCATTTTAGTGAAGTGTGTTTTATGTTTTTATAAATTTTTATTTTTTTTAGATTCTTATAATATGAATTTTAGTAAAATAAGTAATGCTATTTATTTCTAATAATTTTAAATTAAAAACGCGTACTAGTATAATTCTAGCACGCGCTTCTCTTCTTCTTTTCCTTGCTCTTAAAAACATTTCTAAGAGCAACTCCATTGTATATCATTTCAAAGAATAAATAAACATTATTTTGTGAAATCATAAATTTTTATTTTTTTTACAATTCCTCCCAGTACAACATTCATTCTTTAAATATCTCTTTGCTAGAGCTTCATCAACATCTAATTGAATCCACATTTTTAATCCACCTTCTAAAAAATTCTGTAAAGACTCACTTGCAATCTTTTCACTTACAGTTCCATCGCCACAAACAAAGCAAATCATCTTATCAGTATTCTGAAAATGTTCCTTGTATGTTAAGAGGTGTACACTGTATGGTATATGGTAGTAGTGATAACACATCGGTGTTCTCACATCAACGATTAAGTACATATCAAATTGTTGTAAAAGTTGATTAGCTGTGAGTCTCATCATACATCATTCCTTTGTTTTAGAATAGTTCCAAGCGCTCATTTATACTACTTAATTGAAGTTTAAATTGCTCTAATTTGGCTTGTTCAGCAGCTACTTTATCAGCTGGTGCTTTAGCAACAAACCCAGGATTTGCAAGCATTTGTGTTGCACGTTTAATTTCTGATTCAAGTTTCATTCTTTCTGCTTCGAGTTTTAAACGTTCTGCTTCTTTATCAACAAGACCTTCTGTTGGTACTATCAATTCATATTGGCTTCCGATTTTGACAAATGCTTCTTCTGAACTTGCAATTTCTGTTCCAATTGTCAATGTTTCTGGATTTCCAAAGCGCTGAATATATGCTTGATTTGTAGTTAACAATCGTGAAATTTTCTCATCTGCTGCTTTGATATTCATTTTAATCGCTTTTGAATTTGGTAATTCATTTTCAAGTCGGAGTGCTCGTATATCACGAATGATATTTTGTAATACTTCAAATTGACTTCCTTCAACTTCATTGATATATGATAATATTTTAGGCCACTCTGACTCAATCAAGAAGCCGTCTGTATACGGCAGTGCTTCCCAAATTTCTTCTGTCACATATGGCATAAATGGATGTAATAATTTAACAATGCTCTCAATTACATAACTAAGCACATTGATTGTAACTGATTTATCGTCTTCATTTTCACCTTGAAGTGGAAGTTTAGACATTTCAATATACCAATCACAGAAATCATCCCAAATAAAATTGTAAAGTGCACGCCCTACTTCTCCGAATTCATACTTTTCAGCGTTGTAATTTACTGTTTTAATTGTATCATTCAAGCGACTCAAAATCCACGAATCTGCAACATTAAGTGACTGTTCTGTAAAATCAAAATTGGTGTTTGTTTCCTCTGTTACATGAAGTAATACAAAACGTGTTGCATTCCATACTTTATTAATGAAATTCCATGTTGATTCAACTTTTTCTTCAATATATCGAAGATCTTGACCTGGTGAGGTATTCGTCGTTAAGAAATAACGAAGACTATCTGCTCCATATTTTTCAATCACATCCATCGGATCTACACCATTACCAAGTGATTTTGACATTTTACGTCCATCCGCGGCACGTACGAGTCCATGAATAAGTACATCATTGAATGGTTTTTTTTCTGTGAATTCAAGTGATTGGAAAATCATCCGACTTACCCAGAAGAAGATAATATCATATCCTGTTACAAGTACATTCGTTGGAAAATAACGTTTAAATAATTCATCATCCGTATTTGGCCAATTCAGGGTTGAAAATGGCCACAGTGCTGATGAGAACCACGTGTCAAGTACATCTTCATCTTGCGTCCAATTTTCAATATCAGTAGGTGCATCCATACCAACGTATACTTCTTTTGTTTCTTTATGATACCATGCTGGAATTTGATGTCCCCACCAAAGTTGGCGTGAAATACACCAGTCAGTTACTTTTTCCATCCATGTTAAGAATGTCTTTTCAAAACGGTCTGGATAGAAATCAACACGGTTGTCATTTGCTTGCGCTTCAATTGCTGTTTGTGATAATTTTTTCATATCAACAAACCATTGTTTTGAGAGATAAGGTTCAACAATGACACCACTTCGCTCACTATGACCAACTGAATGAATGAATGGTTTTACCTCAATCAGTAATCCTTCATTTTTCATGTTTTCTAAAAAGAGTTTACGGCACGCAAAACGATCAAGTCCTTGATATTGTTCTGGAACCCACTCATTTTTTGACATTGTTCCATCTGTATCCATAATAATACGTTCTGGCACATCGTGTCGCTTTCCAACTTCAAAGTCATTTGGATCATGCGCAGGTGTAATTTTTACACAACCTGAACCAAAATCTTTTTCAACGTAATCATCAGCAATGATTGGAATTTCAATTGTTGTTCCAGGAACAATCACTTTGCGACCAAGATATTTTTGATAACGCTCATCATCTGGATGGACAGCAACTGCACCATCACCAAATATCGTCTCAGGACGTGTTGTCATAATCGTTAAATACTCATCTTCATTATCAGCAAAACGATATTTAAAGTAATGTTCTGCACCTTCAATATCTTTGTAAATGACTTCAATATTTGAAAGAGCTGTTTTTTGTTTTGGATCCCAGTTAATAATACGCTCACCTTGATAAATGAGCCCTTTATTATATAAATCGACAAACACTTTACGAACAGCATCAGAAAGCCCATCATCAAGCGTAAAACGTTCGCGTGAGTAATCGAGTGCAAGACCCAGTTTTCCCCATTGCGCTTTAATCGTTTGTGAAAACTCGTCTTTCCACTCCCATGCTTTATCTAAAAATGCATCACGACCAAGATCATAACGTGAAATACCTTGTTCACGCAAACGCTCTTCTACTTTAGCTTGTGTTGCAATTCCAGCATGGTCCATACCAGTTACCCAAAACGTATCATACCCTTGTAATTTTTTCATTCGGATAATAATATCTTGTAATGTTGTATCCCATGCATGTCCAAGATGTAATTTACCTGTAACATTCGGTGGTGGAATAACAATTGAAAATGGTGGTTTATCACTTTTTGGATTTGCTTCAAATAATCCATTTTCAATCCACGTTTGATACTTATCTTTTTCAACATCTAAATGATTGTATTTTGTTGCTAATGTTTTCATAAAAACCTCCTGTATAATAATAAAAAACTTATGAATTTGGGTGCGACATTGCGCGGTACCATCCCAATTCATAAGTTTATACTTACCTCTTTGTGTTAACGCCACCAACGTCATTTCCTACTCACTTCAGAAACGCTACTCCCAGACTACCTTCAATAGGTCCGCATGATACTTCTCAGCTTTTGTATCTCTCTGTGATGCGAATAACTACTTACTCCTTCTGATCATTGTATTTAACTTTGCTTGTATAAAA
>JBOFHN010000067.1:0-6179 GCA_051649665.1 Culicoidibacterales bacterium | reverse complement strand
GAAGTTGGCTCATCGTTTCCCGACATAAACTTTTATTTAACGTACTTTTACTTGTACATAGCGCTTCATATTCTGCTGAAAGTGGAGTTTCCCTCAAACCACATCCTGTCAGTAATATAGCAATAAGCGTATATACAACCCCCAATTGTATTTTCTTCTTCATCCCTTTACCTCCAAGTACATATTTTATCATAATACTAGGATTTTAAACAATAATATATTGCACTCTAACCTATTAATATATTCGCATAAAGGTTGGTGATTTTCTATTTTTCATTAAAAAAACACTTATTTAAAAATAAGTGTTTCTGTTTAGATTTTTATACATCAGATATAACTTTCTTCAACTTGAATTCCTGCTGTTTGATATTGAACTATCAAATCGGGCATTACTTTCTCTTGATTGTGTGTTAAAACAAGATCAGTTAAAATGGTGGTTGTATATCCATTCTCAACGGCTGATTTCGCTGTTGCTTGCACACAAAACTTCGCATCAAGACCGACAATATAAATGTGCTCAATGCTCTTCTTCTTTAAAAATGCTGAGAGTATTGGATTGGAAAAAGCACTTCCTACTGATTTTCCTACTTCAATATCCCAAGTCATATCGCCAAACACACCATGGTGGAGTTTAGCACCTTCTGTATGTGCAATGAAACGATTTTTCATGATAAGACGATTTAAAAATGTATTTTTCACGGTGTGAATAACGTTAATAATTGGAAGATGTTGCTTGTTTGCCATATTAATACAGTGATTAACACGCTGAATAAGCACATCATTATTTCCTCGATTCGCTGATTTAGGGTGGATCAGTCCATCATTTTGCATATCGATGACGATGAGGGCACTGTTGTTATCAAATTTCATTTTTCATCCTACTTTATTAGCATTTAATTATTTGTTATGACTTATTTTTAAATGTTCAATGACATCACTTGCTATCGTTCTTGTTCCACCTGTTATTAAATGGCAATAGCCACGCTGGTCACATTGTTTTTTTAATATATCCGTTTCATCATATCAACAATCTTTATATCTCCTCTCATTCTATCAAACATTTAGAGAGAAGACAATAGGTGAAGTAAGAAGGAAAATGCTCTTAGATAATGAAAATAGTAGTTAATTATATTATTAAAATTTAAGTTCTTGAAATAAACCCTATATTTTAGCATAAAATTCCTTGCATATAATCAAGGTCTTTGTTATAATAGTCTTGTAGTTAAGTTCCCTCCGGGGACACAAGAAAATCCGTGTATCATTATGATATACGGATTTTTTTGATATTTATTTACTTGGTGTTAAATTCTCTCTATTTTATTAAGTAATGATCGATATCGTTTTATATCAGTATTATGCCTTAATTGTTTATTCTCAATATTAAAATAATTTATTCGAATTTCTAAACTATTATTATGTGCCAGACAATTTCGAATTTCTTGAAGTCTGAATACACGTTGTACAAATTGATCAATTGACATGCCACTAATAAGTTGATGATTATTTAAACCTTGAATTATTTGGTTTTTTACTTGTACTGGTAACAAACGAAATATTAATAGCATTCTTCCAAGAGAAAGTTGATTCAAAGTAAGAAAAATATTCTTATTATATTTTTCAAATAAATTCTCAATTTCTTTTATTGCATTTTCTGTGCTTGGCTTAAGTGAATCAGTAATAGTTTCTTTTTCCTGATAAAAGTTTAGTATCATTTGTTCAAATTCATTATTACTTGTAACGGCGTAATAATGAATCACATAATAAGAAAAAACTGAATTAAGTTGATGTTCAAATTTTAATATATTGGATAATAATAATGTATATCGACTTCGCTCTCTCAAGTACTTGTCATAATACCTCTGAAAATCAGTCTGTACTAAGTAAACATGTTTATTATCCATATTCTTTTCTTTTTCATGAAAATAATGTTTAAACGGTGTAATCACATGAATATAATTGTTATTGAGTAATATGTTCTTTGCATTTTCCTCATTACAAATTTCAAAAACAACATTTTTATTACTCTTTAGATGTTCTATTTGTTCATCAATTGTGAGTGGTTTTTTCATATGTCCCCCTATTTATATTTTCAATATTCTCTAATAAATATCCTGTCTAATCCCAAAATACTTATTAAAGAATTTTTGCAGTCGGTTAATGACTGCTTCTTTTTTTGTACTTCGAGTTTTATCAAAGCGTGACATTGGTGGAAGGATATTATCGATATCTGTTCCTGTTGTTTTAAGTATTCCATCTCGGAATGTATTTTGAATGAACGTTTTGGCATGTTCATTTAATTGGTACTCGGAAATGATTTGTTCCATTTCTATTTCCCATTGTCGTTTGACAAAATCAGGCCATTCTTTTTCAATATCACTATGTCTATTCATCGCTTGAATGAATTGTTCGATTAATTCTTTTTTCGAGCGAAGTAATGAACTGGATTGAACTGCTGTATCAATTGCACCACGGATTTCTTTATCTTCTATATTTTGATTATGATATTGCATCACGAGGTGTAAGATGTAATCAATGTTCACTTCTGTTTGTTTCACAAGTTCCATCTCAAAGACAATATCATCAAGAATACTGACTTTTTCAGCGGTTGATGTTTTATATACTTCGTATAAATCGTAGTATTTTCCTGTATAATCTTGTAAATCACGTGGTGATAATATTTCGTTCTCTTTGAATTCATCAAATGATGTCAAAATATTTCGAAGCCGTAATATTTTCCCAAACAGTTTGATAAATGCTTTTTCATTGGCTTCACCAACAATCACTTCATTAAGCGGAAAACGACTTTCCATTTCAGCAATGAGTGCTTCGTAACCAAGTTGTTGTTTCCCTTTATCATCAACGTATCCAGCGTAATATTCAGCAAATGTACGGAGTAAAATAATTCCACTTGCTTCTTTATCACCGAACAAAGCGATTGCTTCGTGGATTTGATCTTCTAAATTGCGAAAACAAACGATATTACCATAACTTTTGACTGAATTGAGAATACGATTTGTACGGCTAAACGCTTGAATTAAACCATGCATTTTGAGATTTTTATCAACCCATAGTGTATTGAGGGTGGTTGCATCAAAACCAGTTAAGAACATATTGACAACGATGACAAGATCAACTTTTCGCTCTTTCACTTTATCAGATAAATCTTTGTAGTAATCTTCAAATCCTTTACTTGATGTGTCGTAATTTGTTTTAAATGTTTGATTGTAATCAGCAATCGCACTATCTAAAAATTCACGTGAACTTTGATCAAGACGTGATGTATCAAAACTTTCTTCATCAAGTATACCACTTGATGCATCTTCTTCATTCGCTGCAAATGAGAAAATCGTTGCAATTGTTAAGTCTTTATTTGATTGTGCAATTTGCTTTTTAAATTCAAGATAATATTTCTTACACATTTCAATCGAGCTCACGGCAAACATCGA
This sequence comes from Culicoidibacterales bacterium, assembly GCA_051649665.1. Taxonomy (GTDB): domain Bacteria; phylum Bacillota_I; class Bacilli_A; order Culicoidibacterales; family JBOFHN01; genus JBOFHN01. The sequence continues at coordinate 2,733 of JBOFHN010000067.1, read as the reverse complement.
GTTAAATCCATTCATCCGTTTCCCAGCTAATTGATACGATGTATTTCGCAGCGTCTTTTGATCAAAATGTTCCAAAATATATCGCGTCACATGTTCTACATAAGCATGTGAATGAAATACTTCTTCACGATTGATTGCTGGCACTTTCGTATCTGCAATATTCGATTTTCGCTCTATTGTTTTGACATAATCAACACGAAATGGCAAAACATTCGTATCACGTATCGCATCAACAATCGTGTATGAGTGTAACTGACGACCAAATGCTTGCTCTGTTGTTTTAAGGAGCATCGCATTTCCCGACGGTGCATTTTTAGCAAAAATTGGTGTTCCCGTGAAACCAAATAAATAATACTTTTTAAAATGTTTGGTGATATTTGTGTGCATCTGTCCAAATTGCGAACGATGACATTCATCAAAAATCAATACAACATTTTGCGTGAAAACTGGATGCTTTGTATGTTTTGAAATAAATTTATCAAGCTTTTGAATCGTCGTCACAAGAATCCGTTTTGATGGATCTTCTAGATGTTCTTTTAATACTTTCGTACTACTATTCCCATTCGCTGCACCCTTTTCAAACTTTTCATATTCAAGCATCGTTTGATAATCCAAATCCTTACGGTCAACCACAAAGAGCACCTTATCAACACTTGAACTTTTTGAAGCAAGTTGTGCCGTTTTAAACGATGTTAATGTCTTTCCACTTCCCGTTGTGTGCCAAACATATCCACCAGCCTCAATTGAACCATACATTTTATAATTCGTCGCAATTTCAATACGATTTAAAATCGCCTCTGTTGCGACAATTTGATATGGACGCATCACAAGTAATAAATTCTGACTTGTAAATACACAGTACTTCGTCAAAATATTCAAGATCGTATGACGAGCAAAGAAAGTCTTTGTAAAATCAATCAAATCATCGATAATACGATTCTTCCCATCTGCCCAGAATGATGTAAATTCAAAACTATGAGATGTCTTCTTATTCTTCCCATTTCGATTTTGAGCCTCATCAATACGACTAGAGCGCGTTGTGTTCGAATAATACTTCGTCGATGTCCCATTAGAAATCACAAACAATTGCACATATTCATACAATCCACTACTCGCCCAGAAACTCTCACGCTGATACCGATTAATCTGATTAAACGCTTCCTTAATCGCAACCCCTCGGCGCTTCAATTCCACATGCACAAGTGGCAAACCATTCACAAGAATCGTCACATCATATCGATTTTCATAATTCCCTGACTTTTCCTCATACTGATTAATCACTTGCAGTGAATTATTATGAATCTGCTTCTTGTCAATTAAATAAATATTACGACTCTTCCCATCCTCACACTTCAACGTTTGAACATAATCTTCCTGAATCTTTTTCGTCTTTTCAACAATCCCCTCATTTTTCGAGGCGATATTATGCTTGAAAAAATACTCCCATTCAGAATCAGTAAATAAGTACCCATTCAAACGCTCAAGTTGCTTACGCAGATTCACCTCAAGATCAGAAGAATGCGTAATTGAAACATGCTCATATCCCTGATCAACAAGACGTGCAATAAACTCACGCTCAAGCGCATCTTCACTTTGGTATGAATCATTAAAACGTTGAGTCGGTTCATATTCAGCAACAACCGTGGAAAGTGATGTTGATATAATTGGTTTTAACGTTGACATAGTAGGCTCCTTTGGTTGATATTTATTATTTATTTTCCTCAGCAGACATTATCTTGTAGTTAATCTCTACGTTTTTTAATACGTCATCTGAAATCATTCCTTGTATATTCATTGAAATTGCCAAAACCATATACTCAATAAAAAATATTGCTGTATACATATCATATCTTTCTTTTCTTTGAGAAACATTGTTATTTTCACTATTCCCTCGTGAAGCGGAACTCCCGTGAAAATTGCTACATCGTAACGCATACAATAGAGAGAATAATAAAAAATTCACTTTTTCTTTTTTTTCAAATATATAACTTTCTAGATTGCCATTAATTGTTTTAATTTCAGTTTTACCACTTACTACTAATTCTCTAATTGTTATTGCGAAAGCGTGTTCTAGTTTTCTACTTTTCGCCTTATTGTCAGTGCTAATTTGGGGATACCTTGCATTAGTATTCGATATTCGTGGAGAAATTTCCAGATATTTTTCACCATATGACTTCTCCAAAATATCTTTCAATATAGGTATTTGTCTTATTGTACTTTTATAACTTTTTGTGAAATAGTTATTTTGTGTGGGTTGAGCATCGTATACTGAACTTTTATCTATGAAATATCCTTTCAATAAATAACTTGCAACAAATTTAAATGCTTTTATTGGTAAACGTTCAAGATATTTTTCAATAGAATTTTTGTACTTATTATAATTATCTTGTATTTTATCACTAAGTTGTCCTATTCCATTTGCATCAGTTAGATTTCCACTGATAGAACTATTCATTTGTAACAAATTATATGAATTATTAAGAGCTTGCCATGTAAAATATGCAGAAAAATCTGGTCTTTTTGGGAAAACAAAATATGCATCTAGCAAAAAAGATACTATTTCATACGGATAGTTATCATTTCTTTTCCAATCCTCATCATATAAATACGCCATTTCCTTTAATTTTTCTTCATTCTCATTAAAAAAGAATTTTTCATGCTCTTCAATTGAATAGTTTTGAGCTAATTTTAGATTACTATTTTTTATATCCACCATTACAGACACCTCTTATT
>JBOFHN010000066.1:0-16138 GCA_051649665.1 Culicoidibacterales bacterium | reverse complement strand
TCAAGACTTGTCTTTCTTAAGAACTTCCCAATCCCTGTGATATATGAATCAGGATTTGCTAGCATATGCGTAGGTACATCACTCGGAGTATCAATTTTCATCGTTCTAAATTTATAAATAATAAATCGTGTATCGTTTGCACCAACACGTTCTTGTTTAAAATGAATCGGCCCTTTTGATGTTGCTTTAATACAGCAACTCACAATGATATAAATAGGTGATAAAAATAATAATCCTATTACTGAAATAATAAAATCTAATATTCTTTTTACGTATTGATACATAGCATTCTCCTTATACTAATTCCACTTTTGAATCACATCAAAAATTTGTTGTTTTAATGCTGTCGCAGTTTCGTTTGATGTACTTAATTGTTCTAATTGTTGAATTTGTTGTTCAAGTAATTGCACATCAATTTCTTTCGAATGCGTTTCAAAAATAAGATCATGTTTCGTTTTATCAACTGTTTCAGATCCCAAATTTAACTCTTCAAACATTTTTTCTCCTGGTCTTAATCCGACCTCTTTAATTTCAATATCGACTTCTGGTTTATAACCTGAGAGTTGAATCATTTTTCTCGCTAAGTCATAAATCTTAACTGGTTCACCCATGTCAAGCACAAATATTTCTCCTTTATGTGCATAAAACCCTGCTTGTAGCACTAATTGTGCGGCTTCTGGGATTGTCATGAAATAACGAATAACATCTCGGTGTGTCAATGTTACGGGACCACCATTTTTAATTTGCTCTTTAAAAATTGGAATAACTGAACCATTTGATCCAAGAACATTTCCAAAACGCACAGCTCCGAGTTTAGTCACTCCATTATTTGCACGTGATTGAAGAATTAATTCTGTAATTCGTTTAGTCGCCCCCATCACATTCGTTGGATTGACAGCTTTATCTGTTGAAATCAGCACAAAACGCGATACTTTGTTTTTGATGGCTGTATCAATTACATTACGTGTCCCAACAACGTTGTTTTTAATTGCCTCTTGTGGTCTTGTTTCCATAAGCGGTACATGCTTATGAGCAGCTGCATGAAATACAACATCAGGTTGATATGTTTTCATAATTTCATCCAATGCTTCAATATCACGAATTGAAGTGATGAAAGAAAATATTTCAGTTGACAATTCTTTTTCCATTTTCAACTCACGCTCAAGCATATAAAGAGCATTTTCATTTATATCAGCCATAATGAGTTGTTTAGGGGTGAACTTCAGGATTTGACGGCAAAGCTCACTTCCAATCGACCCTCCAGCTCCTGTCACCATGACAACTTGATTTTTAAGATATGAAGTTATTTCTTGGGAGTCTAATTTGATTTCACCACGACCTAATAAATCTTCAATTGACACATCATTAATTGGATATTTGAATTTTGAACCGATACGATGATCATCATGACGTTTTTTATGCATGATTTTCACATTGACATCTAAATCACTCAATATTCCAAGAATTTCTTTTTGTCTCGTCATATTCACACTTGGAATTGCTAAATATGCAAAATCGATATTATTTTTTTTCGTAATTTCCTCAAGATCCGATATTCCCCCAAGAACTTTAACACCTGCAACAGTTTTCCCAGCAAGTTTGTCATCAACAAAACCAACAACACTAACATTTTCTGTGTGAAGTAAATCCTTCAACATTAAATAACCAGCTCCACCGGCTCCGATAATTATAGATTTCTTACTCTTTGAAATAAAGTTCATTTTCTTTTCTCTATACATTCGATATACAAAACGAATTGAAAACATACCTAGTACAGAGAAAAATGATGACAAAATAAATGTCATTACTAACGTGAATGTTGGTATGTTGTGAAACAATGGAGTAAATATACTTAATGGTAATGCAACACAACTAGTTATAAAAAACGATACAAAATTCACGTATAAAATCGTTTGAATTTCATTTATTCCAAAATACTTCCACAAACTTTCATGAAGTGAAAACTTCAGAATTGAAAGCGCGTAGATAATCACAATTATCGGTAGTATAATGAGTAAATCTACTAACATTGTTCTATCTCTCAAAAAAAGCATATGAAACATAAAAAAGAAGCCTAGGAAATACGCAAGGGAAACTACAAGAGAATCTATTATAAAAAGCGCTATTTCACGGTGAAGGCGAAGTATTTGAACCATTTTCGTTTCTGTATCTACTAATATTTTTTTCATTTGTCAGCCTCGTTTCAATTACAATACTTATTTGTTCAGTTCAATTTTATCCTATATATTATAGCATATTAACTCATTAAAACCAAGAAAAATATGGCTCCCCTCACACTTAATCACAAAAATTGAAATTAGTTGTTTTAAACTTGAAAACTGCACCTAATTTTGTGTGATTAAGTACATTTTTTCATTTTGGATATATATATGTATGTAGTTTTTACGACTTGTTAGCCAATAAAATAAAGCCACTTATATAAGGTAAGTGACTTTGAAAAAATTTTCATATTGTTATCGTAACTATTTGTTAAATACATGATCGCGAATCGCAGACGTTTTCTCTTTTTTATCCACTTCATCTAAAATTTGTGTCCAACCATCTGGATATTGTGTATTGGTTCCTTTTAGATCGGAAAATGTCTTCATACGATAATCCTTGTTTCCTAGTGCACTTAATGTTGAAATCTTTTCGATTGGTACATTTGTCCGTAATGCTTGATTTACATCAGGTAAAACATCATTATAACACTTCAGTAAATCAGTTCCACAAGCATTTTTAATCGATAAAATAACAGCAACTTGACGATTGGCACGCGCTTCACCATTCCCATGCTTTCGATCACGTAAATAAGCAATAGCTGTTGCTCCATCAAGATGAACTTTAGTTCCAGCTGTAAAACTATGCGGAACATGATCACGACCAACAGTTGAGAATGTTTCTACTGGTGTCACATCAATACCACCTATTTTATCAATAACCGTTTCTAAACCATTGATTGTAATTGAAACGTGATAATCAACTGGCAAATTGAGCATCTTTGATGTTGATTCAGCAAAACAAGAAATATTATGCTTCATAATAAGGCGATTAATATTATCTTCTTTATTCCCATTACATGTTACAGGAATACGTGCATCTCGGTATATCGGAAGTACAGCCGAATGCTTAGTTGCTGTATTCATCGCAAAATAGGTAATTGAATCAGCATAGCCATCTTTACTCTCTTCACCTGCACTTAAATCCGTCCCAATCACCAAAATCCCTTTTGTATCACCTGTTGGACTCACCGTCTCAGCTGGAAAAACAACTGGATCAATAATTTTCGATATTTGTTCTATTTTTTGGCGTTGTGTCATATACAATACACCTAAAGCAATCACAATAACCGAAAAAACAATCATAACAACACGGAAAACACGAAATCCTAAACCTCTTTTTTTCTTTGGTTGCTTTTCAGATATTCTTGATTTGTTGTTTCTTGATCTTGATTGAAGTTGAGGACGTTCCGATCGACTTCGATACTGTGGTGTTGCCTTACCACTTTCTTCTGAAAATTTATCAATATTCATTTCTTTCAAATTAATCACCTCTTACAAAATATCGCGTATTTTGTTTTAAACTGTTCGCTCACCAAAGTCGGCTTGTACTTTAGTACGTTTTTCAACAATACTATCCGCATTAATCGCCATATGCCAAGAACCTGCCGCGTCTGCATAATTCGACCCTGCTAATGCATCCATCCGAACAAACGAAAACGTCGTTGTTGGTTTAAATACACTTTTTTGAATATCCAACAATGTGGGGATTTCAAAATTGTGTGCAATTTTTTTCTCACTCAGTTCAGATGCAATCGCTCCAGAGCATTTACCTAAATCAGATAAGCAAGTTCTCGCAAAAGAAGCAAGTACATCTTGATGACGATTCGCTCTCGGAACACCATTCCCATGGTTGCGATCACGAGAATAAGAAAGGAGCATATTCCCATCCATTTTATATGTTTCACCAGCATTTACACAATATTTTTTCCCATTGATAAATGATGAACTACTACAAAATGTTTCATTTGGTGTAATTGCCAATCCACCAATTCCATCAATAACACGAACAAATGCATCAGCTGATGTATATACATAATAATCAACTGGCATATTCAACAATTGTGAAACGGACTTCATCAAACAATCTGCACCGTTATCCTGATAGACGTGATTAATATTTTTTTCTCCACCACACGTAAGCTTAATAAGCGAGTCACGGTAAATTGGAATCGAATAGGCTTTGTTTTTCTCAGGACTATACGCTACATATGTAATCGAATCTGTATAATCACTTCCTGGATGAAGACCATTATCACTTCCGAGCATTAAGAAACCGTAGTACTTTTCAACCTTTTTTGGTACTTCAATAGGCTTTGTTTCAACTGGTGCTATTTCCGGCTTCGGTGCTACTATTTCCGTTTGTCTTTCCTTGCTACTAAAAATTCCACTTTGATAAAGAGCAAACGCTGTTCCACTCAATCCTACGATACTGATTACAATAATCCATATTTTATATTGCTTAATAAAATTTAATACTTGCTTGATAATAATCACTTCCTTTTCGTCTTTATAACATACTCTAATCATTACAATTCATTGAAAAGAATTTCCCTTCTTTTCAATTGATACCTATATATTATAGTCTATAAGTGTATAAAAACAAAACTCCTGCTTGATTTTCTACAATTTACCAGCCCATTCATCATAAAATCGCTCTAAATACAACTCCATAAACTGATGACGCTCGTACGCCTTTTTCTTTCCGTAATCAGTATGCATCATATCTTTTAAGCGAAGTAGTTTTTCATAGAAGTGACTTATTGTATCTTCCTTCTGAACACCATCACCTACGGTATTAGGATGATACATATTTCGCTTCGCATATCCACCATACGCAAAAGCACGTGCAATGCCAATCGCACCAATCGCATCAAGACGATCTGCATCTTGGACAATTTTCGCCTCAACACTCATCAATTCAGTACGATTTTTACCATTTTTAAAAGAAATATTATTAGCGATATAGATAATATGTCCAATTTCTTCTTCCAGTAAATCACTACCCGTTAACAATTCCGTAATAATCGTTTGACGATCAAAATCTGTATATCCAAATTTATGATCTGCAATATCATGTAATAATGCACCCAATTCAACAACAGTCAAGTTCACATCTGAAAACTGCCCGTGATGTGCAATATCAAGCGCATTATTATACACTCGGAGCGTGTGCCACCAATCATGACCACTTGCTTCATCAAGCTGCCTTGCTTTTACAACTTCCATTATTTTAGTTATAATAGGTTCCATGTATTTCTCCTGACAAATATAAATATCTTACTCATTCATTTTATCATGTGGTTATAAAATTCCCTATCTTTTCAAATCAAATATCTACATTCAGCTGTAGATTATTCAATCCTAATATCATTCTCAAAATGAATTTCTACAAGTTGCTGGACAATATTGTCAACTGTCATTGTTTCATGTTCTAATATCCAAAGCATCACAACACCAACCATACCAGAAAGCATATATTCAAAACGAATTTGGCTCTCTTTACTCATCATTTTCCCTTTTCGCTGTTTTAGATTAAAATCATAAAAACTTTGTTTCAATTGTGTCGTAAATTGTGTTTGCGTATTATGGACTGCCATAGTATAAAAGAACTCGATATTTTCATCAATCGTATTTAACATCGTTTTAAGAAGTGTCTGAAATAACTGCTTATCCAAAACTGGTGGTTGCTCCCCGTATTCTACTAAGCAAACATTAAGTTTATCAAAGTAGTATTTCCACGTTTGCTCCATCAAATCAAATTTATCTACATAATGCAGATAAAATGTATTACGATTAATCATCGCCTCTTTCGCAATATCTTGAACCGTTATTTTTTCATATTCTTTTGTTTTAATCAGTAATAAAAAAGCATCATGAATTGCTTTCTTTGTTTTAATTACTCGTAAATCTATTTTCTCATTCATCACATTATACCTCTATTTAATCAACATTTTTATACACAATGGTGATTATCCATCATTTCGTTCGATATTAACTATTGTTTGTCGCTATTATATGCTGTAGAGTAGCAGATGTCAATAACATTGAAAGGATGATATACAATGAAATCTATTGATTATATAACACGAGCAATAAAATATTTCTTAAAAAAAGAAATGGAAATTACAGAAAAAGGGTTCGTAAAACTTTTACAAGATGAAAAAGAAACAACACTTCACTACATTCAAAGTGATGATAAATTACTCGCACTCACACTTAAAACAAGTGATAAAGTGGATGCAATCAACAATAACATTCCTACACAATTAAGTTTCGCCAAAAAAGATCAGACCAACTTAATTGATGCCAATATCAAAATCATTCACAATCAAGCAACTGTTAAACAAGTATTCGATCAAATGCTTGCATTAAATTTCACCCATTTCAAAGCATATAGCAATGATCTCGTTGTCCTGGAAATCACAATGACTCATTAAAATAAAAAGCACTCGCATGAGTGCTTTTTTACGTATTAAATTTTACAGTTACGTTGATGTGCTCGTAACTTTTTAATTGCCCAATCATAGTGACTTGAAGTTGAACTCACAAAATACGAACCAAGTGTACTCCCACCAACCCACTCGAATACACCTTTAGAAAACAAGTCATCATTCGTAAAATGCGCTATCAATTCCAGCACCTGCACATGCGATTCTTCTAACATCATCTTCGCATCTTCCAAAGATGTATCTTGATGCCTTTGCCAAAACATCACATTCATCTCTCCATACGTCTTCCAATTATACGGTGCAGGGAGAAAAGATCTTTCAATACCAGATTGATTATCATAAACCCAAGTCAAAACAAGTTGATGCCATTCATATAGATGAATCAAAACATCACGGAGATTTTTATCACGTTGCAATGCGCTTCCGTTTTCTTTTCATCCCTTGAAAAATCAAAAGACGTTGTCAGTTTAATTTCCGTTAAACTTGTTATCAGTGTCATCAATTTTTCATAGTTCATACTCGCAGCACTCAATAAGTCTGCTTTTGTTTGAGGTCTTGGCATAAAAATGTACTCTTTTTTAATCTATTTCCTAGTTTTATTAAGTCCTAAAGAAATGAAAATCAGAGAAGTTGAAACAATGCTCAACCCTGACACTATATAAGTCTCTTTTGCAATCGTTTGTTTTGATATAAGCAAATAAGAAATCAATACTACTTGAGCAATAAGATTTCCAAAATAAATAAATTTAAATACTCGTCGTCCTGTAATTGTCATAAATAGTCCTCCATCTCAAATGCATCTTCAACGTTATTATACAATAAAACTCTTCAAAAGAAAATTTTGTTCATCTATTACTTCGGATAATTAAAATGATGTGGCTTAACTGTTGAATCGAGTGGTAATATATCATATCCATCAGCTTGAAGCGCTTTAACTATCTTTGGTAATGCATCAATATTAAAGACTTTCGCTCCAGCATCATGCATGAGTACGTTGGCATTCGTTTTGCCACTCACACCATTGATAACAGATGAAACGACTACATTTGAAGTAGGATTCAGAGAAGTATCACGCGAGTCTACGTTCCAGTCATAATAGATAAATCCACGACGAGTCATCTCAGCGATAATTTCTTGATAATTGCTCATATTATATGAGTTGACACTCCCACCTGGAAAACGAAACAATCGCGTGTTTACACCTGTTTCTTCTTGAATTTTTCGGTGTGTTTTTTCAAAATCAGTTAGAAACGTATCGACTGATTGATAAACCATATCATAGTCATGCGTCGTACTATGAACACCGATCGAATGACCTTCATCGACAATTCGTTTATACATCGCTTTTCCTTCTTCTGTTTCAGAATACAATACAAAAAACGTCGCTTTTACTCCTAATGTTTTAAGAATATCTAACAATTGTGGTGTAATTTTAGATGGACCATCATCAAATGTTAGGTAAACTGTCTTTTGTTGCTTTGGCGCAAATTTAAACGTCAAATCCTTTGCGTATAAGTCAGGATAAAGATTTTGATACCCTATAAGTTCTGAACTTTTTGATGCAGTATTCTCAGCCTCCACAGAAGTCTGTTTTTCTACTTGTTCCACCTTTTCTGGTTTACCATTCATGCAGTTAGCTATTAAAAATCCAATATTAGACAATAGTGATACGATTAATAAAAAACTCAATACCCATATTACTTTTGGTTTTTTCTTTTTTTTATATTGTCTTTTATGCGCATTAGATATTTCCACAAAATTTAGCCCTTTCTTATCAATACTTCATCCTAAAAAATTAAATGAATTTGGTATTTTTTCTTTACTATTAGTGTTTATTTTAGCATAACACAAAATATTTTACGAATTATTTTTAATTATAATTCGCAAATTTTCTAACAAGATTGTTGCACATTGTAAACATTTTCAACTTTTGTGACATTATAATGTACAACACAACCAACAGCAATGGAATAATAAGTAGTAAAATGAAAAAATTTTCATGTCATTTTGCCTGTCAACATTGATCAATCACCTCTCTCATAACCCATAAACTTGAAAAATTTTTTCACCTTTAGAACCTTCTTTTATATCTAAGAGAAAACATGAGCACGCACAAAATCAATACACAAACAACAATAAACACAAATATTATCGTTGTATTAAACGACATTACTTTTAACGATTGATAACAAAAGAGTAAAAACACTGTCCCGATAATATTATCAACCTAAGATGCCACCGATAGATGAAGTGCCTGATTTTCATGACTAAGTTTAATAATTTCATCTTCGACAAATGGACGGATATCACTCTTGATTAATGCTATCAAAACAACAGTTCCCACCGCTACAAAAACGTTAGCGTATAAAAATAAAAAATAGCATAGCGGAATCAATAAAAGTATGAGTAACCTTTTTCTAGTTGTTATCTCAATGATTTTATGAGAAAAAATCATCGTTAAAATTGCTCCCAATATAAACATAATACTCGTGGTAAACGAATTAAAACCAATTTCTGAATAATAAATTTGTTGAAACCACATCATATTACTAATCACCGCAAGTATAAGACCAAATACTCCTGTAAATATTAAAATCGTGAAGTTCAAATTTTTCAGTATACTTCTATCTTTCACATACGATTTTTCAGTATCATTTAGTTCTACACTATTTCCACTTTTAATATCACTACTCAACTGTCTTAACATAATCAAACACACACTCGAGGCAATTGCTGTAAATAAAAAAATTATCTCACCGTTTTTATTAATTATTAAAAGCAAGCCACCTAACAAATAACTCACTAAATTTCCTAATGTAAAATATTTAACCATTTGCTTTCTAACAAACAAGTACTCCTGGTTAAAATTGAAACACATATTTTTTAAAACAATTTGCTCAGAACCACTAATTAAACTATTACCAATTCCCAATAACACCTGTGAAATAATAATACTCGGCACACTAAACGAAAACGCAAATATCAAAAATGCCAAACTCTGTATCACAACACCCATCACCACTGTTTGTAAATGACCAATTTTATCACCTAAATAACCACTCGGTATTTCTAATAGTGAAATAACAACTAAATACACACTTTCAAATAAGAACACATCGTATAATTCAATTCCTCGATTAATATAAATCAAAATCAATACTGGAAGAAACGGTAAAAATCCTGAGAAAAAATAATAAGCTGATATCTTTTTATACTTCACCATATTACATCCCCTTTATTTTAATTATTATATCACAGGTTCAGTTAGCACATAAAATGTGACTTTTCGGCGCATTTCGACCTCGATTTTTGGCATAAAAAAAAAGCACTACTTTCAATAAGTGTTGCTACTGTTTGCTTAATTAATTGGAGGCGCCAGATGGATTTGAACCGACGAGAAGTCGGTTGCAGTCGACGGGGTTAACTAAAAACACTTGATAAACCTTGATATTAAAGGGTTTGAAGAAATTTAAAACGAGCACAATTGAGTTAATTTTATTTAAAGTGTGACTTTTTTGTGACTCAAATATTAGTAAATCATCACGCATAGAAAAAGCACTCAAATGAGTGCTTTTTGTTGTTTTTAAATTTTTTTATGTTTCATTTTATATTTATTTTTCAACATGTCAATAAGTTTTTCAATCAAATCATCTACATTCTTATTATAGTGATTCCCAATTTTTATCATTGATTCAACAGTTGTAAATTTATCAAAGTTCATCTCAATTTCTAGAAAATTACCTAAATGTGTTTTATAAACTCTTTTACCACTAGGAATTGAAAGTTTTTTCTGAATTTCAGGTTTTAATTCTTCTAATAAGATATCACCAACCAACTCTTCCAGTTGGACATCGACTGTAGTTCCTCTGTATGGAATATTTTTGAAATAGTTTTCATTTGGTAATACTAAGCTAAGAGGAATTAATATTTGCTCTCTCACATTATTACTATCTTGAAATCTAATATTTCGCTTCACTGTTACTACCTTCCACTTCCCGTCCCAACAATGAATTTCTTGACTGTGTGTGAAAGGTGAAACACTGAAGTCACCCACTGATTGTCCTACTTTAAACTGTTGGAGAATATTATCCGTGTAGTCCACTAATATATCTGATATAATATTAGTTATCAAATCAGAAACTGTATCTGGTCCTACTCCTCTCAGCAATAGTTCGCCTCGTTCAGGGCTATTGACTTTTTTTTGTTCGAAACACTCAAACAGTGCATTAACTTTTTCAACACCTAAGCCCTGACCATTATTTTTGTGGTCACCACCATATCCTAGTGGAGAAATTTTTGCAAGAGTTCCCTGTCTTTCACCAATTCTTTCAGGATTTAATAATTCAACAAATCGACTTCTATTACCACGTTGAGCCGCTACAAATAATTGATTATAATATTTACATAGTCGTTTATAAATTTCAGTATAGATGTTTCTTTCTGTTGTATTTTTAGCGAGTTTTATGGCTGCAAATATAGAAAAAACGCTAATCGAAAAATTATTATCTTTTATTAAATCTACATCGATTGGTCTCCCCAGTAGACCATAATCAATAATATTTTTTACTTTTATTTTTTTTTCAAATTGTGTATATCTCAATAAATATACCTCCGTATTATAATATATATATCTATATATATTATCGATACAAATTGATTCCTACTTATTTAGACCTCCTATTTTTTTCAAAAACACTTGACAGACAAAGAAATTAGTAATAAAATTAATTGTTGGAAAAATTCTAAAACTGCTTTGTTGTTTTAGTGCTTAAAAGGCTTCTTGTTCTTAGATGGAGACAGAAGCTTTTTTTGTATCAATAATTACTGTTCATCATTAATGACTAAACTACTGTAGAGTGAATTTAAATCTTCACCATCAGAATCTGTCATTTCTTTTCGTCTTAATGTGATAATCGAGCTTAATCGATTCCCCATTTTTTCATTTATTTTCTTTATAATCTCTAACCGTTCTAAATCAATTCTTTCAGATGAAGCTAATATCATTTTAGTAGATAGCATATACTCATCAATTAAAACTTCTATTGGAAGTTCAGTAAACGCCTTTTTAAAGTCACTTGTTTTATTAGCACCTGACTTTGTTTCAATTATTTTTGCCTTTTTCGCTGTTTCTTTAATAAGAGAAATTCTCTCTTCTCCTAATTCATCAATTTCAAAAAAAGCTTCAGGTCCAACCCCATAAAACAAAGATAGCTGTTCTAAATTCACTTCAGACGGTTTCAAAGTACCTGATTCCCACTGAGATATAGCGGAACGAGTTACGCCCAACATATCCGATATATCTCTCTGAGTAGCACCGTATATTTGGCGTATTAATTTTAAATTATTAATCATAATCAGCACCTCAACTTATATTATAGCACACTTAACATTAAAAGTCAATGTTTTTGCAATGAATTAACAAAAAAAGTTAATATTGTTAATAAGGTGGCATTCTTGTATACTCCACCAACCCCAACCACTCATTTTCAATCGTTTGTGAATATAATTCCTCAAATACATTATCTCCTATCAATTCATCAACTTCATCATTAAAATATTCTAACGGCTTCATCAATCCTTTGCTTGATAGATACCGTTTTTCTTTTTTATTTCTCCCATTATCTAAATCTTTCGTAATATACTTTGATAAGTACGAAGAAAGTCCATCATCAATATGTATCTTGTTCACTTTAATATTTCCATGACTCCATAAATCTTTTAACTTACTAGCCTTGATGAATGTTAAACCAAAGAAAATAGTACAATACTAAATTTTCCTTCTTTTTTCTTTTTCACTACTCGTCTATCACACAAAGTGTGACTTTTCGGCGCATTTTGACCTCAATTTTTGGCATAAAAAAAAAGCACTACTTTCAATAAGTGTTGCTATTACTTGCTTAATTAAATGGAGGCGCCAGACGGATTTGAACCGACGATCAGGGAGTTGCAGTCCCACGCCTTACCACTTGGCTATGGCGCCGTTCCAAATGTTATTATACATGAATTATACACATAATGCAAGTAAAAAAAGAAGTGGAAACCACTTCTTTTTATGCACCTGCTGCTTTTTTAATTGCATCAATTTGCTTTTGGAGTTCAGCAGTACGTTTATCGACTTCAGCTGCTTTTGCTTGTAAGTCGGCATTCGCTTTATTCGCCGCGTCAAGTTGTCCTTGTTTTGCCGCGCTAGCTGCTACTGCTTCATCTAATTTTTTCTGTAATTCTTCTTTTTCTTTCAAGCTTTCATCTAACTTCACTTGAATATCTTCTTTTTGTTTTTGAAGTGTTTCGATTTTAGAATTGCTATTTTTCTTAATCTCTTCTGCTTCTTGAACAGTGTGTTTCATCTTTGAAGTTTCTGAAACTTGGCTAAAATACTTGAAAGAGACAAATACAAGTGATCCTGCTAGCATAACTGAAATTGCTAAAAAGAGAAGTCCCATCCAATTCACTTTTTTCTTATTTAAACTTTCATTCAACTTCATTTCTGTGTTCAACGCTCTATCTGCTGCACGTTCTTTTTGATTACGGCTAGAAAATGTATCGTCAAAATCATCTTCAATCTCAATAACTTCTTGTGGTTGTGAGATATAATCTTCAACATAAGCAGATTGCTGCTTTTGATTTGGTGTGCGAAGTTGTTCAAGACGTGCGAGTCTTTCGCGCTCTTTTTGTCGTTTGAGCAATTCTAAATCTGGACTAATATTTTGAGTATCAAAGGCTCCAATGTCCACTTGTTTTGTTGCTTCAGTTTCAAAATCATAAATCTTATTCATTTTATTGCTCCAATCGTCTGTACAATTCTATTAACTCTGTAACGAGAACTTTAAATTCACCGGCTGAAAATAATTGATCTTCCGCATGCATGAGTAGCAGTGAAAATGAAATTTGTTCTCCTCTTGCTTCATCTTTAATTAATTGACTGTGTGCTTTGTGACCTTCAATCAGAAACTCGCTCGCTTCTTTAAGTAAGCGTTCACTCTCATTGAAATTATTTTGTTTTGCTTGTATGAGTGCTTCATTCATCAATGATTTTGCTTCACCGCTGAAGCGTATCATATCAAATGCTGCTAGTTCAATTCCATCCACTTACAATCACCTCTATCTATTATACCATAATGGTTTTTACTTCTGCAATATTTCCTTTTCGTGTTATAATGGAAAAAGATATCGTAGGAGGATTTATATGATTCGTTATTTTGATTTCCAACATGAGCAGTTAGTAAATAGTACTATTGAAAATGCTGATTATATTGTCGTTGAGACTCCATCTCATGAAGAGTTACAATTTATTAAACAACACTTTGAACTTTCTCTTGCTGAGAGTGAGACGACATCCCCTCATTTAACAATTCCAATTTGCAAGCATTTTGAAAATCGAACAACGCTTCAACTTTTTGCACCTGTTGAAATGAAATTTGCTAACACGCTCTCAGTTGAGCATAAAACATTACCCCTCTTCATCTTAATGAGAGATGAGCAGCTCCTTTTATTACTGCCAAAGAAAAACCCTACACTTCAACTACCAATTTTATCCAAAGCTAAGACTGAACACCAACACGATGTGAAGCAATTATTTATTACGATTATCACGTCACTTACAACGCAGTATATTCAACATGCTGAAAAATTAATCCAGCAACTTGAAACATCGGAAACGGTTCTTCGTGATTCGCGTCGCAATGATGAATTTATTATTCTACTTGAAATCCAAGAGAGCTTCTTAACATTAAAAGGCGCACTGGATGCGAATATTTCAATGCTCAATCGGACACTTGAATTTCTTGATTTCAGTCCAAAGCAAGTGAGTGAAATTGAAAATGCTATGGAAAAGATGACATACATTCGAAATACTTTTGATAATTATAGTTTAATTTGTCAAAACTTACGTGATTCACTTGCTACGTTCATTTCAAACGATTTAAACTTCACCATGCGCGTACTTGCTGTTATTACCATCGTCATCGCTATTCCTAACCTCTTTTTCGGATTCTTTGGGATGAATGTTTCTCTTCCGCTTGCACAAAATGAAGCGGCTTTCATCATCATTCTTGGACTTGTCTTATTATTTATATGGTTGACTATCCACTTTCTCAAACGAAAACGATTATATTAAAAAATGCACCTCAAGGTGCATTTTTATTTTGGAATATTTGCTTGGATATGACGATGTATCGTATCAGCAATTTGCTTTCGTTTCGATGTGAAATAATTCGTATGTGTCCCATTTTTAAGAATAAATGTGGGGAGTGCAGTTTTAAAGTATGGTGCACGTACATCGTTACTACCAAAGATCAATAAGTGACTGCTATCTTTTCCCGATAAGACACATTTCATATCTTGCTCATATAAATTAACATGCCGATGTTGTGAAAAGTGAGCCATTTGCTTACTCGCATCAACTTTAAACGTAAAAAATGGAACTGGTGCATACTGCATTCCAGCATCTATTGCCTGATTGAGTGTTTCATACAATGCAATCATCGTTTTAGTACATACATGCGCATCAGTAAACGTATCAGTATATTCAGCAATAATCGCCGCCCCTAAAGAATGACCAACTAAATGAATACGAGGATAATGATAAAATTTCAATATAATATTTCGCAAATCTTCGCGTTCTTTTTTACCATACGTGTACATCGGAAATGAGAATGGTGTCCATTTTCCATACACATTATAAACAGCAACATCATATCCCTTCGCACATAAAAGCGGAATAATTGGATTAAATTCCGTCTTATCTGTGAAATGACCATGAACGAGTAAAATCAAATCCTGATTTTGAGATTTTGATTTATATAAGTCTACATCAATATAATATCCCTGAACACTTTTAATCAAATACGATTCTGTTTTTTTAATTTGTACATTATCCCAGAAACGAACACTTCTGGTAATAAATTGCTTTGGCTTAACAAGGAGATGTGGATGATAAAAAATACTTCGCTGAACAAATCGATTATACCACTGTTTCATGATTAATCTCTTTCCAATACACTTGCTTACGTACAACACGTTCATTATTCGGTGCATCAAACATTTTAAAATATTGACCCGGTGTTAATAATCCACTTGAAACCTTTGTCTTAATACCAATAAAATTCAACATCACATCAACCAGTTTCACACAATTTGTCCCAACGACAAAATAATGACGAAATGAACCACGATCAACTTCTCGAATAACACAATCCGTTTTCTCCATAATCAATTCAGCTGCCTTGTTCTTTGATAAATCATTCGGTTGCCAAATATGGGAATTCTCATTAAGTTGCTCAATCAAGTAGTCCATCTGCTCTACCTCTTTTTCATCTAGCCTCAGCGTATAACCATATACAAGTTTATTCTCAACATCCGTACAAAAATTAATATATTCTTTAATTGACGTTATCGCAATTGTCCCAACACTCATCATTCCTGCAAATGTCATCTTTTCTACATCATAATTCGAAAAAGCATACACCTTCCCCTTATAACTCATATCACAATGCCCCATCATATCCATCGTCGGTTGCCATGTATGAAGATACACCGTCACATAATGATCAGGAAGCTCCTTGTCCATACCAAATTGATTTTCCTTTACCAATTGTGACAGCTGTTCCTCGTTTGCACTTGCAAATG
>JBOFHN010000065.1:0-9686 GCA_051649665.1 Culicoidibacterales bacterium | reverse complement strand
TCTCACACAAAAAAAGTCTGGTGACGATAGCGAAGAGGTCACACCTGTTCCCATGCCGAACACAGAAGTTAAGCTCTTCAGCGCCGATTGTAGTAAGGTTCGACCTTGCGAGAGTAGGACGTTGCCGGGCTTTTTTTGTATATAAAAATAAAAGGAGAATAATGATGTTTAAAGCAGCGATATTTGATTTAGACGGTGTGATTACTGATACTGCTGAGTATCACTATAATGCCTGGTTAAAATTAGCTAAATCTTTGAATATTGTATTTACAAGAGAATTTAATGAGGAGTTAAAGGGTGTAAGTCGCATTGATTCGCTCTATAAAATTCTTGAGTATGGTAATAAAAGGAATCAATATTCTGAAATTGAAATTGAGCAACTTGCAGCTGAAAAAAATACAAATTATTTGAAGATGCTGGAAAATTTATCACCAGATGACATTCTTCCTGGAATAGTTGAATTTTTAGAGGAATTGAAAAATCATAATATTCAAATAGGTTTAGCTTCTGCATCAAAAAATGCACCGTATATTCTTGAAAAGTTAGGCATTCGTGATTATTTTGAAACAATTGCAAATCCAGAAATGATTGTTGCAGGTAAACCAGAACCTGATATCTTTCTTTTAGCAGCAGCAAATTTAGGTGTAAATCCTGAAGATTGTATAGGTTTTGAAGATGCAATTTCAGGTGTTCAAGCATTAAAAAAGGCGAATATGCGATCTGTTGCTATTGGAGAAGGCGAAAATTTTAGAGGACTAAATCCAAACTTAATTTTAAACTCAACACGAGAATTAAAGTTTAAAGAAATTGATACATTGTAATAATAAAAGAAGCACTGATTTCAGTGCTTCTTTTATTACGTTCAAATATAACATGATTTTGTTAAAAATATCGAGTGCTTTTATGAGAAAAAAATGAAATTTTCCTTGACATCAGAAAACAATGATTGTATAATAGTATACAATTAAGAAAAAGAGGTGTATGTATGAAAGAAAAAAATCATGTAAATCGAAACTTATTAATTCTTCTTGTAGCTATCGTGATATCTACAGCATCAATTTTAACACTTGGTGTCGGACGATCAGGATCTGCAAGTTCAGGAAAAGGTGGAGCCGGTGTTGATACTATTGGTAATACTTTGAAAATAGGACTTGCTAGAATGAACAGCGGTCCAAGTGCCAATTATGGTAAACATGCTGATTTTGGTGCTGAAATGGCAGTTGAAGAGCTAAATAAAAGTGGACGTTTAGGTAATGTGAAAATTGAACTTGTCAAAGAAGATACTGAAGGTCAAGCTGATAAAGCGAAAACAGCAGTTCAAAAATTAATCAAACAAGATAACGTTGCAGCAATTGTAGGACCACAGGCATCAAGTGAAGTTATGGCAGCAGGTGATATTGCGCAAGAATCAGGAATTCCTGTTCTCTCTGCAACAGCGACAAATCCTAAAGCAACAGAAAAAGGAGATGCGCTATTTTCAGTAGCATATACTGATACATACCAAGGGGAACTTCTTGGAAAATATATTTCAGCATCAGGGAAAAAACGTGTAGCATTTTTATTTAATAGTGATAATCCATATTCTACAGGTGGTAAAGATGCAATTAAGAATAAATTACTAAGCTTAGGTGTTCAAGTTGTAGCAGAGGAAGCATTTTCTAAAGGTGCAACTGATTTCAATGGTCAATTACAACGTATTAAAAGTGCAAAACCAGATGCGCTTGTTCTTCCAGAGGAAGTTGGACCAATTACACCAATTGGACCGCAAGCACGAGCTATTTTAGGAAAAGAAATTCCATTTTATGGTATTGATGGAATGGGTGGAATTACAGGAACAGCAAAAGGTGATGACTTTGATAATAGTTATTATGTTAATAGTTTTTCAGGTGATGCACCAACGACAGAAGTCCAGGCTTTTTATAAAAAATTTAAAGAAAAATATAATGAAGAGCCAACATTTGTCTCTGCTAATACATATGATGCAATTTATGTTGTAGCGGATGCATATAAATATGCGGTAAACAAAACACCAGAAGCGATGCGAAATGAAATTGAAAAAACGAATCGAGCATATGTAACTGGAAGAATTTCATTCTCAAGACAACGATTTGCAATTAAACCTGTTATGGTGGTTGAAATCAAAAAAGAAGATGGAAAGTTAGTTGAAAAATATAAAGAAACATTATCAGCGGACTAGTGACAACATTTTGAAAGGAGGTCTTTATGGAGTATTTGAATAACATCCCCCCAGCCCTAGCTCTCGGTGGAATATACGCCTTGATTGCATTAGGATACACGATGATATATGGAATTATGAAGTTGATTAACTTTGCACATGGTGAAATTGTAATGATCGGAGGTTATGTGACAGTTATTGCAATGCAGTTGCTTGGAGTAACACCTAATATGTCACTCCCAATGTTACTATCTATGCTACTTCTTGTATTGGTTGCTTCGATGGTCGTATCCTCATTTGTAGGAGTCATAATGGAACGTTTTGCATATCGTCCATTGAGAAATGCTCCAACGGTTAACTTACTTATTACAGCTATTGGAGTATCAATTTTAATTCAAAATTTAGTACGAATTTTCATTGGTGCAAAACCACAATCGACAGAAAAAATTGTGAGTGGTACAATACCGAATACAAATATTCAATATGTTGATTTAACAATTATTTTAATGAGTGGTGTATTGTTATTACTTTTAATGTACATTGTATACAGAACGAAAATGGGGAAAGCAATGCGTGCGGTCTCTCAAGATACAATTGCAGCAACACTGATGGGAATTAATGTGAATAGAATTGTAGCATTAACATTTGCACTTGGTTCATCACTTGCAGCAGTTGCAGGATTCATGTATGTTTTGAAGTATTCAACAATTGAACCTACATCAGGGACGATGATTGGATTAAAAGCATTTATATCAGCAGTACTTGGAGGAATTGGAAGTTTACCAGGTGCTATGGTCGGTGCGTTTTTAATCGGTGGAATTGAGACATTTACAAATGCATTTGGTTATTCTTCATGGTCTGATGCTGTTGTGTTCATCATTTTAATTATTATTTTACTTGTTAAGCCGGCAGGATTATTTGGTAAAAATGTGAAGGAGAAAGTGTAGTATGAAACGATTAACTTTTAAAGAACGTATTCAAAATGGTCAGACAATTGGTTTAACTATTGCACTTATTATTACTTCTCTTATTCTATTAACAAAATCACAAGCACTGTTTGGTGATTTTGGAACATATGTTTTAATGATGGGGTTGATTTACTCTCTTGGAGGATTAAGTGTTAATCTTATTACTGGATATTGTGGACAGTTGTCACTTGGTCAAGCAGGATTTTTTGCAATTGGTGCGTATGGTGCAGGTATATTTGCAAAAAGCATGGCAAGTAGTGGTCTTCCAAGTTATATGATCATCATTTTTGGGATAGTTATCGGTGCCGTTGTTGCAGGCGTTTTTGGATATTTAATTGGTCTTCCAACATTACGATTATCTGGAGATTATCTGGCAATTGTGACACTTGGTTTTGCGGAAATTATTCGTATTAGTGCTAAAAATTTAGACTGGTTAACAGGTGGTGGAATTGGACTGGATGGAATTCCTAAATTTTCTACGAGTCGTGATTCAGGGACATTTTTTTCATATTTATGGGTATTAGTTGTCTTTTTAATAGTTGTCTTTTTTCTGATGATGTTTATTTCATCAGCGAGTGGTCGAAGAACAGTTGCAGTTCGAGAAGATGAAATTGCAGCTAATGCGATGGGAATTAACATTAAGCAAAGTAAGCAAAATGCATTTGTTCTAGCAGCAGTTGTTGCAGGAATTGGAGGAGCATTATTTACATTTACGCAAGGATCAATCAATCCAACAACGTTCCAATTTCAAATGTCAGTAGATTTTTTGATTTTTGCTGTATTTGGAGGGCTTGGAAGTTTGAGTGGTACGATTATTGCAGGAATTGTATTAACGGTTATCAATCAAGGTGTTTTGCCATCATTAAAAGGACTACATCCAGCATTGGTTAATATTCAAGATTGGCGCTTGCCAATTTATGCACTGATTTTGATTATTGTAATGGTATATCGACCTAAAGGGTTACTTGGAACAAAAGAATGGAGTATAACAAGTTTCTGGCATACACTTTTTGGTATAAATGAAAAAGAAGAGAGGAGTGAAATATAATGACGTTACCACTTTTAAGAGCGGAAAACTTATCGATTGAATTTGGAGGCTTAAAAGCTGTAACTGATTTTAATTTAGACCTCTACGAAAATGAAATAGTTGGTTTGATTGGTCCAAATGGAGCAGGGAAAACGACAGTTTTCAATATGTTAACAAGTATATATAAACCAACAAATGGTGTTGTATTAGTAAAAGATCATACAGGAAATTTATTGGATACATTGCCACTTGATTCATATCAAGTTGTAGAATTTGGTGTATGTCGAACATTCCAAAATATTCGTCTATTTAAAAATTTGTCAGTTATTGAAAATGTAATGGTTGCACAGGATAGTAAATTGAAATATGGTCTTTTTCATTCACTGTTCCATACTAAAAAAATGAGCGAAAGTGAGCAAGTAGATTATGATTATGCTCTTGAGTTGCTTGATATTTTTCATCTTGCTGACAAGAAAGATGAATTATCAATGAATCTATCGTATGGTGAACAGAGACGTTTAGAAATTGTTAGAGCACTCGCAACACAGCCAACAGTTATCATGCTTGATGAACCAGCAGCAGGTATGAATCCACAGGAAACAGCTGAATTATCACAAATGATTCGTGAAATTCGAGATCGCTTTAAATTAACAGTATTACTCATAGAACATGATATGCATTTTGTAATGAATTTATGTGAACGTCTACATGTACTCGAGTATGGAATTACTATTGCTACAGGAACACCAGAAGAAATTCGCAATAATCCGAAAGTAATTGAAGCATATTTAGGAGGTGCACAATAATGTTGAAAGTAGAAAACTTGTATGTTTACTATGATAAAATAGAAGCACTTCACGGTATTTCATTTCATGTAAATGAGGGGGAAATTGTTACTTTAATTGGAGCAAATGGGGCAGGAAAAACGACAACACTTCGTGCGCTATCCAAAATTGCAAATTCGCAGACAGAAAAGTTTGAATTTGTTGGTCAAGATTTAACTAAAGTAGCAGCACATTCACTTGTACAACAAGGACTTGTACAAGTTCCAGAAGGAAGACGCGTATTTCCAGCGTTGAGTGTCCAAGAAAATCTTGAAATGGGTGCATATACGACAACAGTTACAAAAGATGATTATGACTATATTTATAAATTATTTCCTCGTTTAAAAGAGCGAAAACATCAGCTTGCTGGAACACTTTCAGGTGGAGAACAGCAGATGCTTGCGATGGGTCGAGCTTTGATGTCCAAACCTAAGTTACTTTTGTTAGATGAACCATCAATGGGGTTAGCACCGCTTATTATTCAAGAAATTTTCCGTATTATAGAAGAAATTAATAAAGAAGGAGTTACTGTATTGCTTGTTGAACAAAATGCAAATCAGGCATTGGCAATTGCAGATCGTGCATATGTACTAGAGACAGGAAATATTGTAAAAGAAGGAAAAGGAATTGAGTTATTAAATGATGACGATGTGAAAAAAGCATATCTAGGATTATAGTTGAATAAAAAAGCGAATTCTCAATCGAGAATTCGCTTTTTGTTATCCACCATTTGTCTTAAATGCAGGATATTCAATAGTATCATAATATTCACTTTCGGCAATTGGTGCGGGAGGTGCAGTTTCAAGTGTCATAGCAAGAGCACTACGAATATCATATACACTTTGTTTATAAAGAAGGATACCTGAACCGACAAGTCCATATGAAGAAGTGCTGTCACTTCCAAGGGGTTGATATTTTCGAACTTGGAAATTAGCTGTATCTCGTCCTGATAAACTTTCGGAATATGACATAATATCGGTCATTTGAGCAAATGTCATATTGGTTTCAAGAGCATATGTTGCTTTTAATTTTTCAAGAATGGATTGTAATTTTAAAAGTCCTGCAGGAGAAGCCATTTTTTGAATGATCGAACGAATTACTTCTGTTTGTCGCATCCCACGAGCATAATCGCTATCATAGTGGCGAGAACGAGCAAAAGCAAGAGCATGTTCACCATCAACAGTTTGTGGACCGAATTGTGAAAAACAAACAACGTAAGGATTACGATGACTATCAACTTCACACCACTGTGGTTTTTGTTTGGTAGCTTGTAAGAGTTCATTTAATTTTTTTGTGTTAACACTTGCATCAGAATCACCACCTTGAGCAATCCAATTCTTTACCCAAGTTATATAACCAGGTGTTAAGTCAGGAATATCAGCTTCAATACCACCAAGACCATCAACAATTTGTACAACGGCTGCAAAATTAGCTTGAACAAAATAATCAATTTTAATATTATAAAGAGATTCTATTGTATTTATAGTACATTTTACACCGCCACCGATAAATTCGGTTAATTTATGTGTTGTTTTTGTACAACTATCTTGTAAAAATGTATCACGAGGTGTTGTTACCATATCAGCTTTGTGTGTTTTTGGATTTACAGTGACAAGGATCATCGAGTCTGATCTGTACCCACTACCAGGTTGACTACTTGATTTAGGTGATTCACTATCATCGGCATCAACACCGAGAACAAGTACAGTAAAAGGTTCTGTAAGGATGTTTTTTGTTGATGTTTTTATTGCTGTTGGAGTTGCTGAATTGTCACTGAATAATTTTTGAAAACTCGCCATGAGTTCATTGGCTTTAAACGCAGAGAAGTTTGAAAAAGAAAGTACAATTATAAGAAAAACAACACCGACTTTTTTATTTGAAATAAATAATAAAATAATGAATAGGATGAGCCAAATAATACTGCCAATTGCAATTTTATAGAGATCATTGAAATTAAGCAGGAGTTTTGACAAGTTAGAATGGTTTGCTGTATATAGTGTGAAAACATAAAATAGAAAGCCAATAGTTGCTAAAATAAATATTATCCAAAGAATAGTTGTTGACTTTTTCTTTTTAAGTGCTTTTTTTCTTTTTGGAGTTTCTTGAGCTTGATGTCGCTTTTCTTGACGTGTATGGTGCGTATGTATTTTAGGCTGTTCTTGATTATTAAAATCTTGGAATTGATCATCAAAATTGTGGCTTGGAAGTTTTTCTTGAATTGGTCTTAGTAAGTCAGGATTATTAAATTCACCAATTCCCTCGATGTCAAAAATCTTTTTGTTAGTCATAAATTCACCTCAAAAATTTCAATTACATTCATTATACATTAAAAGAATAGAAATTGCTAAAATTCATCAAATTTGTCACGAAATGAAATACATGTTAAAATAAGGAACGTATATCAATCCTTCATTCAAATAAGATACGAGGTTAATTTAAATATGGTGAGACAAAGACGCAGTAATATAGATATTAGTGAGCAAGATTTTGCAATGTATATGGAAAACGAACATAAAAAGCCGAAAAAGCATATCTTTATAAAAATGCTCCTAGTTATTTTGGTTTTAGGTTTGTTGGGACAAGTAGGATATTTTTTATATACAAATAAAAATTTAATACTCAAACCCAAACCGATACAAGCTCCTGTTGTAGTAACACCGAAAGAACAGCTTGTATTGACACCTTATGAAACAAAAACGAGTGACGCGGTAAAAGCATTTCCTACATTTGTAGGAAGTAAAGAAGAAGCAGTAGCAGTGTCAGATGATTTTGCTGCCAAATATTTAACAATGTCAAATTTAAAGACGCAACTTGATTTTTTAGGAACAGAATATTTATATCCAAGTGAAGGTGTCAAGCAAAATTTTAAAGAATACGCGTTGACTAATTATTACTATTATTTTCCCGATTTACAAAAAAAGTTTGGTAAAGAAGGACTACCTGAAATTGAAAACACAAAAACAATATTAGTTGAAACAATTAGTTATACGCACAATACTATTCAAAAGGTTCCAGGATATAATTTTGCACTCTCCAACGAACTTGAAAAAGACCCAAACTTTATGAAAAAGAAATTCAAAGGTTATAGCATTGAAATGAATATTGAATATTTAGCATCACAGAGAACAATGCCTTGGATGAAAAATGCTCCGGATACGATGAAAATTGTTTTATTGTTTGATGCAGATTCAGGAAAGTGGTTTGTGAGTGAATTTCAAACATCATTAAGTACAAAAAAAGCTAATGATACAATAATCAAAAGCGTAAATTAAAATTTAAAGATAATATGATTCACAATCTGTAAATTGAATAAAATAAAATTGATTTTTCATCATCGATTGGAATTGCTGGTAGTCAGCATCGAGAATAGTACACTTAAGCATAAATGAATCATTAACAAAAGAAAAATCAATTTGTAATTGATGAAAACAAGAGTGTAATGTATTATTTAAACTTCCGTAATGCTCGATGTGACCTTGAAGCTCTACAACATGATAAAGTTTTGGCGTATGATAAGGAGCAAGTAGTAATGCTTCTCGAGCAGCTTGACTATAAGCTCGAATAAGACCACCAGCGCCGAGTTTGATGCCACCGAAGTATCGTGTAACGATGACGAGTATATTTTCGAATTCACTATACTCAATCGATCGTAAAATCGGGATTCCGGCTGTTTTACTTGGTTCACCATCATCGTATGCTTTTTTAATGAGTGATGTTGAATTAATAAGATAAGCGCTACAGTGATGTGTGGCATCAGGAAAGTCACTTTTCATTTTAGCGATGTGTGCCTCAGCTTCTTGGGCAGTTTCGACATGATAAAGTGTTGTAATAAAATCAGATTTTTTAATTTGAATAGAATGTGTAAATGGAGATTCTGAAAGATATTTCATAGGACACCTCAAATTTAATATATATAATATCATAACATATAAAGGCGGTAAATAGATGAATAAAATAGGATTTATTGTTGATTCAACTTGTGCAATTTCTAAGCAATACTGTGATGAAAATAATATTGGTTTTGCGCCACTTGAATTAATTGTAGATGGACAAAGTTATCTTGATGGAATTGAAATGTCAAGTAAAGTATTCATGCAACAGTTACGTGATGGGAAAATAGCTACTACATCGCAAGTAACGCCAGGACGATTTGTTGAAGCGTATGAAGCTATGATCGAAAAAGGATACACAACGCTATTTGTGTTAACAATATCTTCACAGTTAAGTGGAACATGTCAATCAGCGCAAACCGCAATTGAATTACTTGATCGTAACGATATTCAAATTATTGTCATTGATACGCAAATAGCAACCGCAGCAGCAACACTACAATTGTTAGAAGCAATGGAGGCAAATGAACGTGGTGCTGATATTGAAACTATTCAAAATATTTTAGATCATGGAAGTCAATCACAGCAATTGATTTTTGCCCTTGAATCAGTTGATTATCTTCAGAGAAGTGGAAGATTATCAAAAGCATCAGCATTTGCTGCACAATTTTTACAAGTCAAACCAATACTCTCATTTATTGATGGAGAAATTGTCGTTACTGATAAAATTCGAACATTGAAAAAAGCAATTACGCATGTTATAGGTCAAATACCAACAGGTGTAAACCGATTAATGCTTATTCATCCAGATGATCAAGAACTTGCAAAAATGATGCGAGAGGCATTACAAGTGAAGTTTCC